>JAKSDE010000168.1 GCA_022360235.1 Cytophagales bacterium | reverse complement strand
GGTAGACAAAAAAGTAGGGCCCCCGGCAGGGAAGCAAAAAGTAAGGGAGAAGCGCGTTAAAATGATGAACTTAGCCTGCTGCAAAATGCCTCAAAAGCATCTCATATAGCCTATAAAGATGGGATATAACCTAGTTTTGCAACAGTCTCCAAATGTATGCCGCTCCACACCAGTTAATCGACCAAACTTATCATCTCCTATCCCTATAAGCTTTTTATACCTCATTGATACCTCCTAAAAGTAGCAATTTACATCACTTTTGACTAAAATTCTAGTTTCGAAAGAAGTCTATTCAATCAAACTGCTTTTTATTCACTTCTACGGCCCCGCTATTTAGTAAAATTGTTTTGATATCTTTTTCCATTAAAGCATTCTCTGCCAAGTCTACGGCCACCACCAATTTATCGTCAGTACTTCTCCGATCAAAAATTTTGGGTTTGCCATAGGGCTTCAGATCGCTAATCACTAAAAAAACGCTTACCATACCTAAGGCTGCTAAGAGTACGGTCAACTCGAAGGTTACTGGTATAAATGTGGGTAAGGGGACAAAATTTTTGCCACCAATATTCATAGGCCAGTCAATTCCCAGCATGTAATATTGCATTAATAGCGCAAGTCCTGCCCCTAGGAGGCCAAATAGAAAGGCAGCCACGGGTAGCCTCGATCTTCTGTACCCCAGTGCGTGGTCTAAGTGATGTACAGGAAAGGGGGTGAATACTTCATAGATATTTACTCCTCCTTCCTGCACCTGCTTGACGGCTTTTAATAATACCTCTTCATCTTCATAAACGCCCACCAGAAAATTTTTTCCACTTTCCATAGTATGCTATTTTTTTTCAGCGTCGGATTTTAAAATACTTTTCACTTCTGCCATATTAATCACCGGGAAAAATTTGGCAAACAAAAGAAATAGGGTAAAAAATAAACCCAGTGTAAATAAATAAACGCCTATATCGTATAATGTAGGGAAGAACATCGCCCAACTCGAGGGCAAAAAGTCTCGATGGATTGAAGTAACGATAATCACAAATCTTTCAAACCACATACCAATATTCACTACAATCGACAATATAAAGGTGGCTACCACGCTTGTTCTAATCTTTTTGAACCAAAATAGCTGGGGAGAGATTACATTGCAAGTCATCATGATCCAATACGCCCACCCGTAGGGTCCAGTAGCTCGGTTGAGGAAGGCATACTGTTCTGCTTCTACCCCTGAGTACCAGGCAATAAATAACTCGGTGAGGTAAGCTACCCCCACAATAGAACCCGTAACGATGATAATAATGTTCATTAACTCGATATGCTGTAGCGTAATGTAGTTTTCTAGTTTGAAAACTTTTCGGGTAATCAATAGTAAGGTAAGCACCATAGCGAATCCAGAAAAGATAGCGCCTGACACAAAATAAGGAGGGAAAATAGTAGTATGCCACCCTGGTATCACGGAAGTAGCAAAGTCAAACGATACAATGGTGTGTACGGAAATCACGAGGGGGGTAGCTAGGCCTGCTAGGATGAGTGAGACTGATTCGTATCTTGCCCATGTTCTTGCAGCCCCATCCCACCCAAGGCTGAGTATGCCATAGATGGCCTTGGCCATTTTGCTTTTAGCTCTGTCTCGTATCGTAGCAAAGTCGGGTATCAAGCCTAGGTACCAAAATACCAAGGATACGATAAAGTAGGTAGTAATAGCAAACACATCCCACAAGAGGGGTGAATTGAAGTTAACCCATAACGAGCCAAACAGGTTGGGTAAAGGAAGTACCCAGTAAGCGAGCCACACGCGCCCCATATGGAATAAGGGGAAAATGGCGGCACACATCACCGCAAATATGGTCATGGCTTCGGCTGCTCTGTTGATCGACATTCTCCATTTTTGTCTAAACAGTAATAAAATGGCTGAAATCAAGGTTCCTGCATGGCCTATGCCTACCCACCAAACGAAGTTGGTAATATCCCATGCCCAGCCGACTGTTTTGTTGAGTCCCCACTTACCAATCCCTTCCCACACAGTTATTCCTAGTGCATAGAGGCCTAGCCCTAGCGTACCTAAGGATATTGTTAGCGCCAATAGCCAGCGTTTGGAGGGCTTGCCTTCTACTTGTCTACAAATGTCTTCTGTAACATCTTGTATTGTCTTTTCACCAGTAATAAGAGCTGGACGAATAGTCGATGGATTGGATTGCTTCGCCATGCTGTATTATACGTTTTTTTCTTTATTTCTAATTTTTGTTAAGTAGGAAACATTAGGTTTTGTGCCGATCTCTTCCAAAACACGGTAAGCCCTCGCATCTACCTCTTCTACGAGCATTTTAGAAATTTTGCTGTCTGGATCATTCATATCTCCAAACACGATGGCATCTGCGGGGCAAGCTGCTGCACAAGCTGTATTAACATCGTCATCGCTGAGCTTTCTTTTGGCCATTTTTGCTTTTAGTTTACCTGCCTGAATGCGTTGTGTACACATCGTACATTTTTCCATTACACCCCGGGAACGAACGGTTACATCGGGGTTCAGTACCATTTTACCTAGGTCGTTGTTCATGGCCGTATTAGCTTCAAACTGCTTATTGTCATGGTATTTGAACCAATTAAATCGCCTTACTTTGTAAGGACAGTTGTTAGCGCAATATCGGGTACCAATACAACGGTTGTAGGTCATCTGATTGAGACCTTCGTTGCTGTGGGTCGTGGCTAACACAGGGCACACGGTCTCGCAAGGGGCATTATTACAATGTTGACACATCATGGGTTGGAAGGTCACCTCAGGATTTTCTGCAGCCTTCTCAAGGCCTTTCTGGTCGCCTGGTTCGGCATCACTACTATAATAGCGATCAATTCTAATCCAGTGCATTTCTCTACGGTTCAGCACTTCTTCTCTCCCTACTACCGGAACGTTATTCTCGGCTTGACAAGCAATAGTACACGCACCACAGCCTATACAAGAATTCATGTCAATGACCAAACCCCAATGGTGGGTAGGGTATTGGTGGCCTTTCCACAAAGTGATATCGGTAGCTTTTTTAGCGCCTTTGCTTGTTGCCACGGTAGGGCTGTATCGGCCTGCAGTGGGATCTTGTTGGTAGTCGGACAGAATAGTTTCTTGAATCACAAAGTTGCGTCCCATATAGGTTTCATGGGTCTGGGTTTGTGCAATTCTGTACGTTTCTTCAAGCGGCTCAATACGAACATCATGCGTGATAGCGTAGCTTACGTGGTTGTTCTTCTTAGTAACCAGTGGATAAGCGTTGACCCCTACCCTATTGGCTACGCGACCTGCTTTTTCTCTTCCATAGCCGAGGGCAAGTCCTATTGTACCCTTGGCTTGGCCAGGCTGGACAAGCACAGGTATCCGCAAGGTTTGTCCACCTACTTTGAGGTGTACCATTTTGGTTTTCCCCTCTTTCATCTCGATACCGTAGGCGCGTGCTAAGCTTTGAGGAAGGGTTAGATAGTTGTCCCAACAAGCTTTAGAGAGGGGATCTGGCATTTCTTGTAGCCAAGGGTTGTTGGCTTGCGTGCCATTGCCTATGGCTACTTTCTCGTATAATACGAGTTCGAGTGAACTGCTATTGACCTTGTCGTTGGCGTGCACCGCCTTAGCAGCACGATCTAGGTGAGCGCGAAAAGTATAAGGGGTCGTGGTTACAGGGGTTTCATAAATACCGTTGAACAGACACTGATCCCAGAATTGCTGGAAATCATTGATACGAGATTGTGTAGGGAAAAGTTTATCTTTCCATTGACTTTGGAGGAAGGTATAGTAGTCTTTTATAGGATGGTCCGCCCAGCTCAAAAAGCTTTCTGGCGCCTGCCTGGTGTCAAAAATGGGGGTAATTGTAGGTTGTACTAAGCTGTAGAGGCCTGCCTTGGGAAGGGCATCGTTCCAAGACGCGAGGTAGTGATGATCAGGTGCTACATAGTCTACTAACGAAGCAGTCTCGTCTAAACGATCATTGGTAGCGATGGTTAGCTGCACGGTTGAAAGTACTTGGGCAATAGTCTCTCCTTCAGGATGGTTATATACAGGATTCGCATTAAAGAAGAGCACGGCATCGATTTGACCTGCTTTCAGCTCGCTGATGAAAGTACTCATCTCTTGGTCATTACCTTGTCTATAATTAACAGGTCGATCGAGGAGGATCGTGGTACCATAATTCCCTAGTAGGTGATTGATGGCGTTTACCAAAATTTGTATCGATGGTTCGTTAGTGGAGGCTACGACTAAAGATTTTCCTCTGCTGTTCCAAAGGTCATTGGCTACTTGTACTAGTTTTTCTACACGGTCTATTGGAGCTGCTAACAAAGGAGGTGCGCCAGCTTTTGCTGTAATAAGATTGTATAACGCCAAAATGGTCGTTCTCTCTCGAGAAGGGGTTAAAGGGATTCGATAGTCGGCATTAGCGCCAGTGAGTGATAGGTTTGCCTCGAACTGATAGTGCCGCGACATGGTCTTCTTGGCTTTCCCTAGCTTACGTGTTTGACTATATTGCTTGGTAAATTCAATCGGGGAAATCCAGGTACCTAAGAAATCAGCGCTAAAACTTACGATAACCTCTGCCTTACTAAAGTCATAGGAGGGAATAATAGCCCTACCCCATGTGTCTTTGTTGGCTTCTATAATTCCAGCACATGATTGCGGATCATACACGATATGTTTCGTAGTAGGGTATTTTTGCTGAAAGATAGCAATCGTTGCTTGTGTAGTAGGACTTAATACAGTGTTGCTGACGATCCTAATCTGCTTCCCTTGGGCAGCAATAGCCGCCAGTTTTTGTGTAATTTCTTTGTCTAACTTTTCCCAGTCTATTGTTTTTCCGTTCTTTTGCGGGGCTTTGAGGCATGTATTATCATACAAGGACAGTACAGAGGCTTCTACTTGTGCGTTCACTCCTCCTTGGGTAATGGGACACTGTTTATTGCCTTCGATCTTGATAGGGCGTCCTTCACGCGTTTTCACTACTATACTGCAATAATCTCCGCCATTCATATAGGTGGATGCATAGTAATTGGGTACGCCTGGGTCAATATCGATCGGTTTGTTTAAGTAGGGAATTGCTTTTCTGACAGGCGCTTCGCAAGAAGCTAACGAAACAGCGGCAATGCTAAAGCCCATCATTTTAAGAAAATCTCTTCTAGAGGTGTGGGAGGCTTCAGGATGGTCTGCTTTGTTTTTGTTGATTGGTAGGTAGTCAGGGAATTCCTTGTCGCTATACTTCACATATTCGGGATCGTTCGTGAGTTGTTCGATGCCTTTCCAGTATATTTTTTTATCATGCATGGCTAGTGTTTTGGTGTTTTTATTTCTTTTTCTAGGAATCGATGCCTGTATCCGAAGCGCTACCACTTGCTAGCTGAGGGCTAGTAATGGCATTTTCCACATTCTAGGCCTCCTATAGCTTCTACTTTTAACAGGTCATTATGTTTACTTTCATGAAGCTGAATTAACTTGTCGTAATAGGCATTGTCCTTTGCATTGATAGCAGTCTTTCTATGACAATCAATACACCATCCCATCGTCAAAGGAGCGTACTGATAGATTACTTCCATTTCTTCTACAGGGCCATGGCATGTTTGACATTCAATGCCTCCTACTTTCACATGTTGGGCATGGTTAAAATAAGCTAGTTGAGGCAGATTATGTACCCTCACCCATTCAATAGGGGTGTTGTTTTCAATGGCAGCATAAATTTTTTGTACTTCGGGATGCGCTTTTTCGATCACACTGTGACAGTTCATACAAATATTGGGTGAAGGGATATTTGCAATTTTACTCTTTGTAACGCCTGTATGACAATACTCACACGCTATTTGGTATTCTCCCGCATGGAGCTTATGAGAGAAGTCAATCGGCTGCCGAGGGGCATACCCTTGCTGTACGCCTACAGCATAAAGCCCATCTATACCCGCTTTTAAGACAATAGCCGTAAATATAAAAACAGCTATACCCTTGAATGCTTTGCTTTGAATAATCTTTTTTAGATTGATTTTTTGCGCAACGATTTCTTCATCGGCCTCATCTAGCTCGCCTTTTTGGCGAATAAGTTTGGTTAAGAAAGTAACGATTAAGATAAGGGCAAGTAAAATCAGTAATAAGACAATAATCAAGGCAATGAAGATGGCTAGTAGATATTTATCAGGTATAGCACGCTCTACCTCTGCGGCTCCACCGCCTGCCACGGCCTTTTCACTAGGTGCTACGGTGGGTTCAGGGACATTCTCTGTAGCGTCTTTAATATAGGCAAGAATAGCGAGGACTTGGTCCTCTGAGAGATCAAAGGAGGTCATTTGCATTCGATTGTATTTTTCATACAGTTGCACTGCATACGTATCGCCACTTTGGATTACCTTTTGCGAGTTTTTGATAAAGGCATTCAGCCAGGGGATAGGACGCCTATCGTAAACACCCGCTAAGGCAGGGCCTACTATTTCTTCATGGATGGCATGACATACAGTACAGTTGTTTTCGAATAATGTTTTCCCTTCTTTAATGATGGGTTCAGCGGTAGGAATAGTGGCTTGTGCATGGAGGCTAAAGGGAAGCAGCGCTACTATAATGCGTATAGAAGTTAGGAGGCATCCATAGAATTTCTTAGGAGGTAAATAGTTAGCGGCTTTAAACATGCTTGTAATCCAAACTAATGCTGTTCAGAAGTATAATGCCTTCTCTCTTGACGATTCAAATCTACCACCCTACCAGCTCATTTCAAATACATTGCCAAAGCATTTTGAACTATGCTAACTTTTCTGCTCTTTATTCAGAAAGGGATGAGCCAACAGGGTGCTTTGTATACGCAAAACTTTAAAGATAGGCTAGTGTAACTTTCAGGCGTAAAAATTTTTCCCTATTTTTTCGAAAAAATTTAAGATGCGGCTCCTAAAATTCGTTTTCTCACTCACGCTCACTATCATCACAATCGTTGCTTTAAACAGCAATATTCGCTCTACCCCTCCTTTAGGAAAATTGTTAGATCCTTTGCAAGGTTTTTGGCAAAATGCAGAGGGAGAACCTATAAGTGCCCCCAAGAAGTTAAAATTACAGGGGTTGAACGATGTAGTAACGATTGAGTTTGATGAAAACCTAATCCCCCACATCATAGCGCAGAATGATTACGATTTATACTTTGCACAAGGCTATATAACTGCTTTTCACCGGCTATGGCAGATGGAGTTTCAAACACATGCAGCAGCAGGAAGAATCTCCGAGATTGTCGGTGCTAAAGCCTTAGCATTTGACCGATGCCAACGTAGAAAAGGGAACACGTATGCTGCTAGGAAGGTGTTGAAGAATATGGAAAATGATAGTCTGCTCAACACGATTCTTCAAGCTTATACAAAAGGAGTCAATGCTTATATTGCTTCTCTTACTTATAAAAACCTGCCGATTGAATACAAGCTACTAGATTATCATCCAGCGCCTTGGACACCTTTTAAATCTGCCCTATTGCAAGTATACATGACCGATTGGCTCTCTGGAAGTGATGCAGACCTGGAAAATACCCATGCCTTGCAACGCTTGGGAAGAAAAAAGTTTGATTTTCTTTATCCAGATCAACTTCCCGACGTTGCCCCTGTTATCCCTCGGAATACTTCTTGGAACTTCAAACCTATTCCTCTTAATCCTCCTCCAATAGCAATTCCTCAACAAATCATTCCACACAAATTTGATCAATCAGACCCCGCTAATGGTAGTAATAACTGGGCAGTCTCAGGCCGAAAAGCTTCTAGTAAAGGCACTTATTTAGCTAATGACCCTCATCTAGCCTTAAGCTTACCTTCTACTTGGTACCTTACGCACCTTCAGTCTCCTACTGTCAATGTTGTTGGAGCTACCATCCCTGGTTCACCAGCTATCCTCATTGGCTTTAACGACGCTATCGCTTGGGGTGTCACAAATGCTAGGAGAGATGCAAGAGATTGGTACTTGATCGATTTTAAAGATGAAAACCGAGAAGAATACTATTATGATAATCTCCTCCTTAAATCGCAACGCGTCATTGAAGAAATTAAGATAAAAGGAGGCAAAACCTTCTATGATACCGTTTTATATACCCACTTCGGACCTATCGTCTATGATAAAAGTTTTCCAGATAATAGTAACCAACGGAAAAACTTAGCGTTGAAGTGGAGTGGGCACATGCCTGGCAAAGAATTACTTACTTTTTATTTGTTTAATAGGGCAAAAGATTACAAAGATTTTGAAGCAGCTTTAACATTTTATGATTCTCCTCCTCAAAATTTCGCTTTTGCCTCTGCACAGCATGATGTGGCTATGGTGATTGGGGGTAAGTTTCCTGCCAAATGGAAAGAACAGGGTAAGTTTATTATGGAAGGCAATACATCTGCGTATGAGTGGCAAGACTTTATTCCTAAGGAACATAATCCCAAAATAGTTAACCCCCCCAGTGGTTATGTAAGCTCAGCGAATGAACATCCTACTGACAAAAGTTATCCTTACTATTGCTACGACCATAGCTATGAACATTATCGTAACAGAAGAATTAACCAAGTCTTGGATACGCTCAAAGTGATTGATACAAAAGCTATGATGCAACTACAGAATGATAATTATAACTTAGCTGCAGCAGAGAGTTTACCGCTTTTTCTACATTATATCGACACAGCGCAACTAAATCCTGAAGAGGAAACTGCCTATCGAATGCTACGAACCTGGAATTTTCAGAATGACCCTGACCAAATAGCTCCTTCTATTTTTAAAGTTTGGCAAGATAAGCTTTCCCAAAAATTATGGAAAAGCTTGGATCATGATAGCTTAGCATTGAGGTATCCGGATTTCTATACAACTGTTTATATTTTAAAACATCATGCTACGAGTCCCTATCTTGAATTGGGTGATTACACTTCTATAGACGCGTTGGTCAGCGATGCTTTTAGGGAAAGTGTGCACGAACTTGAAGAATGGACAAAAGTACATCAAAAGCCTTATCTGTGGGGAGATTTTCGAAAAATAACCATCAACCATCTAGCACGCATCGCTCCTTTTGGTCTTGCGCATGTAAAAATTGGCGGCGGGAAGAATATAGTTAATGCAAACGAAGAAAATAATGGGGTATGTATAAGATTACTGGTAGAACTTGGTAAGGATACAAAGGGATGGGCTATTTATCCAGGCGGACAGCCTGGTAATCCTGGTAATCCTTATTATGTGAGCTTTGTAGAGGCTTGGAGCCAAGGTGCCTACTTACCCATCAGTATTCAAAAAAATGCAACGAAAGAGAAAAGCTTTTTCACACTCACTTTAAACCCATCTCCCTAAAGTCATTTTTATTTCGAATTCTGAGTTCCGGGTTCTGAGTTCCGGGTTCTGAGTTCTGAGTTCCGGGTTCTGAGTTCCGGGTTCTGAGTTCTGAGTTCCGGGTTCTGAGTTCCGGGTTCCGGGTTCTGAGTTCTGAGTT
>JAKSDE010000136.1 GCA_022360235.1 Cytophagales bacterium | reverse complement strand
CCTACATTGATGCACGGTATAGAAAAAAGAGTTACGTCATCACCAAAGAGGAGCTAGACTATCTGGCTGAACGCGTCAAGGTCTTAGAAACACTTACGAAGGAGCTGTGTGAAGCCGAAATTAAAAAATATGATAGGGATAAATAGCTTGACTTTCTGCACTAAAAGCTTCTATAGCGTGTTTATTGTTCATACTACTATTACTTGATTCTATCCATCGGAACTAAGAACTAGAAAATAGTTTTGAAAATAATAATTCAATATATTTATTTTTTTAATTCTAAATTAAATATCAACTATGGAAAATTTAGCAGCCTATTTTAGTTTAAACCACATTCTTGTTTATTTATTCTTACTAGTGACGTTAGGCGTCGGCTTGTATGTAGGAAAAGGTATCAAAGACATTAAGGACTATGCCATTGCTCGTAATACATTTGGTTCCTCCACCTTAATACTTACATTTTTGGCAACAGCGATGGGGGGTGCCACTACGGTTGGATTGGCAGCGAAGACTTTCTCTGATGGTATCATCATGACAGTGGCGATCTTAGGTTATATTATCTCCTACTTATTCGTTGCCATATTTATTGCTCCTAAAATGAAGTATTTTAAAGGGAGTATTACTCCAGGTGATGTGATAGGAAAGCTATGTGGTGAAACTAGTAGAGTCGTGACAGGGAGTGTAGGGTTTTTCTATTCCTCTTGTATTGTAGCAGCTCAGTTGATTGCCACAGGTCTCGTTTTTGAATCGCTATTGGGTATTGGACGTAATACAGGGATTGCCATAGGAGGGCTCATCGTAGTGGCTTATGCTACATTCGGGGGCGTGAAGTCAGTTGCTATTACCGATGTTATTCAATTGCTTGTGCTTGTCGTTATGATTCCACTTGTAGCAGGGGCAGCAACGGGTTATGCAGGAGGGCTTGAGCAACTGTGGCGTAAGGTTCCTGCAGAAAAGTTTGTCGTCTTTGGCCATGAGAAGTTTGTTGAATACCTAGCTTTTTTCTTGGTATGGGGTGTTTTGCCTACCAATCCCTTGAGCCCCCCCTTTTTCCAAAGAATGTTAATGGCAAAAGATAGAAAACAAATTTCTGGCATGTTTACAAGTGCTGCTTTTTTCATGCTTCCTTTAGAGTTAATGGTTATGTTGATTGGCCTTGGTGCATTCGTTTCTTATCCTGAAATCAACCCTAATGCAGCCTTCCCCCATATTATTAAAATGCTTTTACCCATAGGCACCCAAGGCTTATGTATTGCAGGATTAATCGCAGCCATCATGTCTACAGGCGACTCGTTTTTGAATGCGGGGGCACTCTTGTTTAGCCACGATGTAGTAATGCCCTTTTGTAATAGAAGAAAAAAAGAAATAGATGAACTGAAGCTAGTGAAATTTGTAACTTTTACCATAGGGATGGTAGCAATAGTCTTAGCTGCCCTATGGGGCGATGTTATTAAGTTAGTATTTTTTGGTTTAAGTCTTTTCGGAATAATTACTACAGTTCCCTTAACAGCAGGCATTCTAGGTCTAAAGACAGATAGCCAATCTTTTTTTATAGCGTTATTTATTGCTGTGATTACCTTTATAATAGCCATTCTTTGTTTAGATAGATCGCTACGAGAGCTAGCTCCTATCTTTGGTATCATAGCAAACGGCATCAGTTTTTTTGCTGTTCACCTTATCCGAAACAAAGGGTTTGCCTCTGTTAAACGAGAAGAGGCGTAGATAGTAGTCCCCTAACCCCATAGAGGGTAAAGAAAAATTTACTAATAGAGTAGGCGAGGGGAGGTGTTGAGGAGCGACTAGCTACACGCATGAGTTGTTACAATGTTAGCGAGTTATCTTTGGTGTCGTATTCTACCTTTAAAATTTTTTCTAAAGTCTCTTCTGTTCTAAACACATTCTTTATTTCGCTACCAGGAGTAGGGTAGATAGACTCTGTTAACATCTTTGTTAATATAATTACACCTTGGTAGACATTGTACGTTAAATAAATATCACTTTGTACGCTTCCATCCTCGGCTGTGTGATGCATTTTAGTAACTATCTTCTCCTTAGGATTGTACTCTACATAAGATCCTGATTCGTCATAAAGTCTGATGCGCGACTTATCTACTACTTCTTTTTTACCAGGGAAAAACTCTCGTAGCCTATCCTCTGTAGTGCTTCCATTGTAAGCAAGGGCTAAGATATTATCTTTTAATGTCATCTCGTTGGTAGCAAGGAAAGGCTCGTTTTCGTCGTTAAGATAGACTTTGAAGCCACCTTCACCAAAGATAAATTTGAAATGATTGCCATCTACCTCTAGCGCTCTGGTTATCACGAAGCTTTTCCCTTTTTTCTCTTTGGTAACTTCTACAACCTGACAGTCCACTAATTGACCATCGACAAAATCTTTGATGACGGCTTCATAACTGAAATAGCTTATGCCTTTTTTAGTTTTCCATTGTCTTGTCTCCGCGAGGGGAGATCCTTGCTTGACTGTATACTTTTGCCTCACACAACCAGATAGAAACAACACAAAAACGATGAATAGTAACGTTCGCATTTACCTTTAAGTTGAGTTATTGTTAAAAGCTTCTGTAACAAACGCTTTGATAATCTCTGTAGTTTGGGGATGTTTATAGGCGATGAAGTCGCTATTTCTATTAAAGAAGCGAAAGTGTCTTTCTCTTCTTGATTTAAAAAATTCATCGTGGTAAGCATCGGGTATACGGTGCTGGCCAAAGCAATCAGCCCCTTTTAGTACTTCCTCAGGAATACATTGACTATATTCAGGGACAAGCCCATCGTGCTTATTACTTCCTAGCACTTCGGCTGCTTTCTGATTAATAAGGCCTCTATTACGGTCAATCGCATGCTGAATTTCTCTCAAAGCTAGCCTCAGACGATTAACAGAGCGATCGAAGCTACAACAATAGAGACCCATATTGATAGCTTTGGTAAATGAGAGTACAAGATTTACCCCAGAGGCTACACCCGCAAAGATGTCATTCTGTCCACCAATGATTGCACTTGTTAATACACCTTCGAATGTCTCAGACGTGGTGCCAAGGTCTTGCAAGAAATCACTGCCAGGTTTCATATCCTTGGCCCCTGGACTAGCTAGGTCGTCGTTAAAGTAATCATTCAGACCCTCCTCAATCATGTGATGGAGGGAGTGGCTCGCCTGGTAATTAGTGAAGCACTTCTTTGCTAAAACACCCTTTAGGTTGTGGCAGTTTTCTAGCGCTTCATTTAGGCTGTCAATCCTATCACGTACTGCTGGGGTATGTAGAATGTTTACAACTTTAGCATGATTGTTGATGACAGGAGCACCTTTCCATGGTACGCCTATGCTGACTAGCCCTCTTATAGTTAAAAGCTTACCATATTGCCTAAGTAATGCGTACGCTCGCAGTCCTCCTTGGCTGTGGCCTATGAGCACTATCTTATCCTCTTGCTCGACACCTCTTTGTTTTAATTTAAGAAAGACATCTCTCGCTTGTTCGTCGATTGTTAGATCAAAAGTTTCAACGACGATATCAATTATTTCTACACCTCGATGATATTCTTTTAAACGAGCAGCTAATGTTCTGAACCCATCACCATCGTAATGGCCTAGTCCAGGAAGCATAACGATGATCTTTCTTGGTCTGCCTTGTGCGATATTAGAGAGCAATAGGAGAGAAAGGGTTATTGAGATTATACTTAAACATAGCTTTCTAGTCATTCTTGTTTGTAAAGTAATAAAATTTTCTCTTATGCTAGCGCTCGGTGAATTTTAACTCGGAGGAATAAATAACCTTCCTTTTACTAGCTAACTTTTGAAGCCTACCCTCTCGTTCCTTTTAAAAGATTGCTATATTCCTCCAGCAACTTAATGTGTTTACTTTGGAGTGTTAACAGCTCATCTTTTAAATCTTCGACATCACAGCCTGCCAAGTAGGTTTTATCTTCGGGGATGATGTGTTTCTCCAACTTTTTGTCCTTCACCATGGGCCCTTCCCCGAATAGTATCCACTTGCTATTTAAATCTGGTTGACACCTAAAGATATTCAACATCTTATCTACCCCATAGTTTTTTCCATGAATAATGTGTGATATCTGCCCACCCGAAGTGGAAGATAGCCTCCCTAACTCATTCACCCCGATTCGTTTGTATCTCAGGTACGTTTTCAATCTTTGTCCAATGGCCTTTAATTTTTCCATACGTTTATCAATTTTACTACTATAATTTGCTCAATAGTCTAGGTTTTAAATATTGTTAGTTGCAATAGAACTATAAAGTCACATGAGATTAACAATATAGCTAAACTTACATTCAAAAATACAAAAAATCAGTTAACCTATTAAAGTTGTACGATAGCTTGTTCAAATCAAAATCAAAGTATACCATATTTAGTTTTATAAAAATATACTATCTACTGAGACCATTGTAAAAGTAAAAAAGTAAATGAGATTATAATATATGTTGATTTTACAATTATGCTTTCGTATAGTTTATGTCTTAAGTATAAATTTTAGAAAAAAAATCAATTAATAATTTATGCCGTGCACGGTCTCCTACTATGGTTTGTGAGCTATCTAGCTATTTTGCGCTATTATAAACTTTCTTGTCTTTACTAAATCACTGAGTATTTGGTAGTTATACTGTCAATTTTGCGTTAATTTATAGAGATTTATAGAGAAAAAGCTATTTCTAAGCTAATTAAACTGCTAGCAAAGACGAGAAAAGGAAAACCCAAAAATGTTGCAGCGGAGAACTATCAGTACTAGACATAGTTGGACAATTTAGTTTTCGGCGCAATTTACTTAAATTTAAGTGTGATTTTAATACTTTCTTTAGTAACATGTCAAATCTTATACATTTACTTTCCGATACGTTAGCCAATCAGATTGCTGCGGGCGAAGTTGTACAACGACCTGCCTCGGTAGTAAAAGAGTTAATGGAAAATGCAGTTGATGCAGCGAGTAGCGAAGTCAAACTCATTATTAAAGATGCTGGTAAAACGCTCATCCAAGTGATTGATGATGGCTTAGGTATGTCAGAGACCGATGCGCGGATGAGCTTTGAAAGACATGCTACTTCTAAGATTAAGACGGCAGATGACCTTTTTAACATTCATACGATGGGCTTTAGGGGAGAAGCCCTGGCCTCGATTGCCGCTGTAGCTCAAGTAGAAATGGAAACCTGTACAGCAGGTAGCGAGCTAGGGACGCGTATTACCATTGAAGGGGCTACTGTAAAGTCTCAAATGCCTGTCTCTGCTAAGAAGGGTACTAAAATTAGTGTGAAAAATCTTTTTTTTAATGTGCCTGCCCGAAGAAATTTTTTAAAATCTAACCCTGTTGAATCAAAACATATTATTGATGAGTTCCAGCGTGTTGCCTTAGCTCGACCTGATATTGCTTTTTCACTCTATCAAAATAACTCAGAGACTTACCAACTGCCTCCAGCCAAACTGAGCCACCGTATTGTTCATTTATTGGGTAAAGCGTGCCAAGCACAACTTGTTCCTTGTCAAGAAGAGACAGACCTACTCAAAATAAAAGGCTACATTGGTAAGCCTACGTATGCTAAGAAAACACGTGGAGAGCAGTTCTTTTTCGTTAATCAACGTTTTATCAAGAGCAACTACATGCATCATGCTGTAAAAAGTGCTTTCGAGGGCTTGTTACCAGAGGAGGCTTTCCCATTCTATGTGTTATTCATTGATATTGCTCCCTCCCATGTCGATGTGAATGTTCATCCTACTAAAACAGAGATTAAGTTTGATGAAGAACGCGTAGTGTATTCTATGCTAGAAGCCACGGTCAAGCAAGCTTTGGCTGCACACCAACTCACCCCCTCGATCGATTTTGACCAGAATGCCAATTTTAACCCGCTTGATTTCAAAGAACAATCCCTCCGAAAACAGCAAGGCGGTACTACTGAGAAGGACTATACACAGTTTAGAAGTCCAGCTATCCAACAAAGCAAGGATTGGGAAAGACTTTTTGAAGGACTAGGAGCCAGCAAAAAAGAGCAAGAACGCCCCCTCCTCGATACTGAACAGCCTACTACCCTGACACTGCCGAGTATAGCTAATCAACCGCCCTCTTCTCAAGAAGAAAGTATTTCAGAAGCACCTACTACTCCCAAAGTGCAACTCCATAAAAAATATATACTTACCCAAGTAAAGTCTGGCATCTTATTGATTGATCAGCAGGCAGCGCATGAACGTATTTTTTATGAAAAATATCTGCAGAGCCTGGAAAACAAATCAGGCGCCTCCCAACAATTGTTGTTTCCCTACACCATTGAATTGAATCCAGCTGATTTCAACTTAATAAAGGATTGCGAAAAGGAAATTTGTGCACTAGGTTTTGTATTTGAGTCTTTTGGAAAAAATACGATCGTTGTTTCAGGCTATCCAGCAGAGATAGTAGGCACGGAGCCACAAGGCTTGTTAGAAGGTTTAATAGAACAGTTTAAGTGGAATAAAGAGCAATTATCTCTCGCAACAAATGAAAATTTAGCACGTTCGTTAGCCAAACGTTCTTGTATCCGACATGGACAAAAACTGAGCTCTACTGAAATGGATGCCGTAGTAGATCAACTTTTTGCTTGTACCAATGCCAATTACGCGCCAGATGGGCGTAAGGTTTTTGTAGTGCTGACGTTGGAAAGGCTTGGAGAGATATTCAAGGGGTGAGGAGGTGAAGTATAAAACTGAGAGTAGCGTTCATATTTTCAAATTTAAAGCTTGATTCAGTCACGCTCCTCTTCTTTGCTTATATAGTGTACCTAAGAGGACTGTAAAAAATACTATCCCTGCTACTGTAGCCATAGCACCTGCTACAGAACCATCGATCCACGCTGCTAAAAAATACCCTCCCGCAGCAATAATCACGCCTATAAAAGAGGCTACGACAAGCATATGATGAAGGTAATGGGTTAATAAATAAGCAGTAGCTGGAGGCGCTACGAGCAGGGCTACCACTAGGATGGCACCTACTGACTCGAAGGAAGCCACTGTGGTGAGTGAAGTGGCTCCCATAAGTAAGTAATGCCAGCGTGTTATGTTCACGCCAATCGTTGCTGCAAAAGCAGGATCAAAGGTAGTCAAGTAAAGTGCTCGATAACTAAACAGGATGAAAGCTAAATTGACTATCAATACGCCACTTAGTAAGTAAATAGGTCTGGGCCCTAGATTAATACCACTATCGGTAATCCAAAGGTCTAGCGGTACATAGGCAATCTCACCATGCAAGACGCAATCTTGATCTAGATCAACTTTGTTGGCAAACACAGAAATTAGGATAACTCCTAGCGCAAAAAGCCAGGTAAAGGTAACACCTATGGAAGCATCTGATGGTAGCTTTCCTTTTCTATGAAAAAATTCTATCAAAAAGGTAGCAATAATACCTATACTCCCTGCTCCTATAAGTACAATAAAGGGAGCTCTCGAACCGGTAAGCAGGAAGGCAATAACAATACCCGGCAAAACAGCATGCGAGATAGCATCACCCATCATAGCCATCTTTCTTAGTATTAGATAGGAACCAATGAGGCTACAGTTGATCGCCACTAAAGAACCTGCTAATATAGTCCAAAAGGCTTCCATTTTTTAGTATTGACAAAATTTTAACTTTCGTATTTCGAGCACTATAGCCTCTATTCCGCATGACAACTAATCTGAGTTCCGAGTTCTGAGTTCCGAGTTCCGAGTTCCGAGTTCTGAGTTCCGAGTTCTGAGTTCCGAGTTCTGAGTTCCGAGTTCTGAGTTCCGAGTTCTGAGTTCCGAGTTCTGAGTTCCGAGTTCTGAGTT
>JAKSDE010000079.1 GCA_022360235.1 Cytophagales bacterium | reverse complement strand
TTGTAAGGAATTCGTTCTGAGGGAGGAAAAATTACGCAGCTAAGTTCCATTCCCCGAGTCCTGCTCGCCTTGTTTTCCCTTGAGGTATTCTTCTCTCTCAAGAAGCATGAGTCCCTCTAAAGTAGCCAAGGCAAATTGATCAAAAGAAAGCGTGTCTTGATGTGGAAAGCTATTCACCAGGCTGTTTTGAATCATGTTCTCCCCCTGAGTTTGTCTAGTTTGCTTTTTCATAGTAGTAAGTTATTAAATTGTTAAAACATATTAAGAATACAAAAATATATATTTTACACAATTATTATGACGTTCCCATTATCAAACGATAGCCGTACGATCTGTCGGTTCAGCAAGAGGTGTGTCAATAAGCAATAGCTTTATTCACTGTGTTTTTAAAACCTATGCACAACGGTTATACTGTGGCCTTTGAGTAGTTCTTTTGTCTTTTCAAACTGGCCTGTAAAGCCGAGTAAAAATCCTCCTCCACCAGCGCCACATAATTTCAGATAATAACATTGACTTTCTAGGCCTTGCTCCCATATTTCAATGAATCTTTGAGGCACCATCTGGCTGAGACGAGCAAGAAGGTAACTTGATAGTTCTTTTAAACTAGCCAAGAACGTTTCAATATCTCCCTTCAAAAAAGAGGTAATACAGTGATCATTCGTAGGGATGAATTCATTTTTGATGCTATCCAAAAAGGTGGGATTCTTGCATTTTTCTAGAAAAAGTCTTACATAAAGCTGCGTTTTAGAGGTCTCCTTTGTATTCAATAAAAATACCACATAATCTTTTTTTGTAGTATCATGGGAAAGGCTTACAGGCTCAATCATGCAGGAAGGCTTAACAAGGAAAGGTTGATTAAGATAACAGCTAAGTGGGTCGAACCCCGAGCTCTTACCGTGAAAGTAGGCCTCTAGGTGAGCAAATACTTCTTTTAAGTGGTAGGCCACCTGCTTTGAGGTAAAATCGATGCTTCTAGGTATTCTCTCTAAGGCATATCGATGATAGAGGGCAGCACATAGGGCCCCAGAACTGCCTAGGCCAAATCCCTGCGGAATATCTGTGTCAAATACTAATCCTTGTTTGATATCACGCTGAAAGGACGCTATATCAAATTTCAATTTACCCTGCTGCACTAAGTTGTCAATATAGGACGCATGTTGCTTAAGTTGTAAATTAGAAGCCTTGGCAGCCTTTTGTGTCAATCGCTTCGTATTAAAAGATAACGCTCCTGTATATTTTTTCAAAGGCATGTATAACCCTCTAGCGTTATGCATAACGCCATACTCGCCAAAGAGTAATATTTTAGCAGGGAACGATTGTGTCGACTTCTCTTTTATGTTCATACGCGCTTCACCGGTCCTTTCCCAATGGTATCAAAGATAATGCTATGATTTTCACAAAAGTCTGCCAGTGTATCTTTAATAAATTTTTCTATCTCTTTTTTTACTTGTGCTGGATAGAGAAGATGGATATTCGGCCCAGCATCAATTGTAAAGCAAAGGGGGAGTCCCGTTTGCTTTCTAAATTCGACAATACTTTCAATAAGGTGCAAGCTATGAGGCTTTAATAAGATAAAGTGTGGGTCTGAACACAGCATCATCGCATGTAACATCAACGCTTCCCGTTCTACCACCTTCATGAAGTCCTGTATAGCTCCTTCCTCCAAAATTTTTATAAGTTGTCCTAGATTTTTCTTAGCTTCTTCAAATCTAATAGCCTTAAAGGGGTTTTTTTCCATCAACGCATGTCCCTCACTACTTGCTACCTTTTTTTCTCCTTGATCAACAATCAATATAGCATCACATAAGTTCTGAAAAATGGGATGAACATTTTTCTTCAAAGGGGAAGCATACATCGCTGAAGTTTTTTCCAGTACTTCAACCTCCCCCCATGTTACAAATCTACCGTAGATAGAGCGACAAGCACTCCCAGAGGCTAACCTCGCTATAGAAGAGGCTTTTTGGTAAAACTTATCATCATACGTTTCACAACCTTGTATAGCCTGTTCGATGTCACAAAAACACAAGGCCAAAGCACTCATACTTGAGGCTGAAGAGGCCATTCCCGAAGAATGAGGAAAGGTATTAGAGGAATGGATGCTTAGCTTAAGTTGCTTTAAGAAAGGAAAAATAGGCTCGATAGAAGTAATAAACTTTTCTATTTTGTGGGCAAAATGGATCTTTTTACTATTTTCAAAGGTAAAATCGAGCGGAGGTTCACCACGCTCTAAAGGCCTATAAGCGACCGTCATTGTTGTAACTGAATGCGTAAGTGTGAAGCTTAAAGAAGGGTTACAAGGTATTTGCTGAGGCTTCTTTCCCCAATATTTTATCAAAGCAATATTGGAAGGGCTCTGCCACTGAACTTTTCCTTGGAGATCCACGCCTCCCTGAGACTGATTTGCTATCTTATATTTAATTTTCATCTATTCAAGCGATTGAAGAATCATATCTTTGTAGGGAATGACTGTGTGTAGCCCTTTCTTTTTGAAATAGCTACTGACGGCTACTAGGGAAGAAGACGTAGTAGCTAAAATAAAATCTCCCCCCCAGGCGCCTAAAGATTTAATTTCTCCTGGATAATCAGAGAAGTGGGCTTCCTTCACATTTTTGCGCTTCAAAATTTTTGCTAAGATTAACTCATGCTCTTTGATGAAGTAATTAAAATCATCGAGTTTTGGGGTGGATACTATTTCTTGGGTGAGGGTAGAGATTGTTTTAATATCCCTTTCATCATATCGAGCAGTATGCTTAAAAGTCTGAGCTGCTTTACTAGAGCTAACTTTCTTACCTGTGTAGATAAAAAAGAGGTTTGAACAGAAGGGAGGCTCAAAATAAGCTTTTTTATAGTTAATGGCATGCTCTGTGCATTGATAAAAGATAGGATGGGTTACTTTAGCACAAGCGATGTCATAACCAGACCCTCCAAACGTTTTTCGGGATAACTTAAAAGGATCTACTTTTGCCCATTGGGCAAGGTTTGTAATGAACGTTGAACTACTCCCTAGTCCCCACTTCGGATTAAAATTAAGGTAGGATTGGCCATGAATTGCCTCTGGTGTAGCTAGAAATCCTTTGTTTAATCTTTTTGCTTCTAACAATACTTTTTTAAGTATATCTGCTTGTGCTAGATCGTTCGTTTCTAAGATTTTTGTACCCCCCTTTGAAAACTTGGCATGAAAAATAAGTGTATTGTTGTAATGTTGTTCCCAAGTAAGTATTGACTGCGGTGCATTGGTGCTTGTAATACACAATTGCTGGCCAAACTTTACAGGCATAGCAAGCGCTAGTGCTCCTACCATGACTAAATACTCACCTGTTAAAAGAACTTTGCCATGGGCATAAAACGCCTTCTTTATTTTTTCACTCGCTGATATTATCTGCATGGTTATACGCTACTTTACTTTCTAAAAATTCTCGTACTGCATGAAAAGAGACTGTTTTTTTTTTAAAATGGTTAAAAGCAAGTTGTTTCTGGTGATCCGCTACGCCAAAATGATTCAGTATATTCGAAAGATGCATTTTCATGTGCCCTTGCTGGATACCGGTAGTAATCAATGAACACACTGCATTGAAATTATTAGCTAACCCAACAGATGCGACCACCTTCATTAATTCTGACACATTAGGGTTACCTAATAGCCTTAGCGACCATTTCACTAAGGGATGTAACTGAGTAAGTCCTCCTACTACTCCCAAAGCTAAAGGAATCTTGAGTTCGTAGCTAAAGATGCCATGTGCAAGGCTTAGGGTTGTTAAGCTTTGGTACGAGCCTGACCTTGCACTGTACGCATGCCCACCTGCTTCAATAGCCCGAAAATCATTACCCGTAGCAATCGCTACAGCATCTATACCATTGAATATGCCTTTGTTATGCGTTACTGCTCGGTATACATCTCTTTTTGCAATTTTAACGGCCTTTTCAAACTTTCTTGCAAATTCTTCTGGGGACAAGCCATTGATACAGCCTAACTGGGAAATTTTGCAGGATAGTGAACTTTTTACGAGGCATTCAGGCGTATAGTTAGAAAGTATACTCATGATAACTTCTACCGGGTTGTCTCCTTCCTCCGCTACATTTTCTTCTACAAATGCTTTCAAAGACCTGCTCATCTCCTCTAGGCAAGCATTAATAAAATTAGCTCCCATAGCATCACATGTCTCGAAAGTAACTTTTAATTGATAGTAGCCTACTTCTGGCCCATCTATCAGAGCAATTTGTTTGATCCCCCCCCCTCTTTTCTGCATACCTGCTGTAAGTTGTGTGGTGCTAGTTAATAAATACTTTTTCAATGCTTCCCATGAAGTGTAAAGCTTCTCATCATTCCCCTGCCAAGTAAAATGCACATGCCCTACTTTTGTCGTAGAAAGTACTTCTGCTTTAAACCCTCCTCTTTCGGCCCAAAATTTAGCAGCTTTAGCAGCAGCAGCTACTACAGAACTTTCTTCAATGACCATGGGGACAATATAATATCGATCATTAATCAAAAAATTCGGGGCTACGCCATAAGGTAGAAAGAAATTGGTAAGCGTATTCTCGCTAAATTCATCAAAAACTTGCTGTTGTTGTTCATCAGCATGCCAGCAACCTTTGAAAGCTTCCATGAACGCGTCAGACGCTTCAACGTGATCGGCTACTATCTTTAGCTTCTCTGCTTTTGTAAGCTTTGAAAAACCAGTGAGCTTTTTTACCTCTTTCATAGAAAAGTCTCCCCTTTTACTAATTTAACTAAGATATAACTTTATTCAGTTGTAGGAGTCTTCTACAAATAGCGTGAATTCGCTGTGTAACCATTAATAAATACATCTTTATCAGCGAGAAACTTAACGTAAATATTTGAAAGATACAAAATTAAAAACATACGTCTCTAATTTTTTTAAACAGTAATTTTTCGTTTAGTAACGCACTGCTTATGGGCATTAGGCTGTTGAACGCACGTTAAAATAGATGTTTTTCAGCTACCATGTAGACTGTCTTCAGCTTTTCATTATCTTCAATGCTTCGTTAGCCCTATACCAACATTTTTCTTCGCAGTACCTTAATGAGACAAAGCTACTTTTTCTTAACGCTGAAAAGCGCATTGGCTAAAGCTAATCCTTCAATCTGGGCTTCTACATAATCTTTTAATGCTTTGTAAGAATTTTTAGCATGTTCTAAAAATGCAGAAGCTTGCCCATAAATAGCAGGGAGTTTTGCCAAGTTTGTTAAATAATAGCCATCTAAGAAAGACTTTATACCTCCCGAGATGATGATGCGCTGACATTTTAGCGCAGTGCCTAACTCTTCTACTAGTTGATTCACAAAATGAACCATTTGTTCAGCGCTATGGCCTACAAATGCTAAAGACTGATGCATTGCCTGCTTTTGGAGGCTACTTCTTAATAGCTCTACCTGGGCAAAATTTGTTCCACCAAAAGCGGAAAAGTCAACAGCAGCTAAGGGCAGCTTTAATAATTCTTTCAAACTCGCTGGTCCCATACCTTGTCCTACTTCTTTAACAATTACCTTATACTTTACTTCTTTTAAGAAAGTTTTTATAGTGGATAAGGGTGTTTTCGTAAGGTTATCCCCTTCGGGTTGTAGCCACTCTTGCAGCGGATTTACATGGATAATAAGGCCATCTGCATTCAACCTTTCGACAATGTTGTTAATAGGGTTTATATTTTCAGCTAAAACCGCTTGCTCTAGTTGTGCAATACCGAGATTAGCCAATAATAGCTGACCCTCTCCGATGACTGCTCTCAGATCAAAATCTTTCAGCCTTTTATCATTCTCTAGCAGTACCCTACAAGAGCCAAGCCCCATACCCATCCCAAACTCCTTACAAGCTTTAGCAAGGTTATGATTAATTTTGTAAGCTAAGGCCGTACCTCCGGTCATGCTTGATACCCAAATAGGTGCTCTCAATGTTTTACCCAGAAATTCGATAGGCTTTAATGATGCTTGAGGGTGAGCTGCTAGCATAGGTTCATAATAAAACCTATCATCTCGTTCCTTTACTTGTATTTGAGCACTAGCTGCAAGATCGATATGGGCTATTTTTCTTTTTTGAACCTTTGGTTTTTTTTCAGATTTCACAGAATTTTCAAATATAAATGCTTATCAAGCTAAATAGTCGCCCCTTAATAACGCTCGATGGTTCTTATTTTTTAGTTCCGGGTTCTGAGTTCTGAGTTCCGAGTTCTGAGTTCTGAGTTCCGGGTTCCGAGTTCCGGGTTCTGGGTTCTGAGTTCCGGGTTCTGGGTTCTGAGTTCCGGGTTCTGAGTTCTGAGTTCCGGGTTCCGAGTTCCGAGTTCTGGGTTCTGAGTTCCGGGTTCTGGGTTCTGAGTTCCGGGTTCTGGGTTCCGGGTTCTGGGTTCTGAGTTCCGGGTTCCGGGTTCTGAGTTCCGAGTTCCGAGTTCCGGGTTCTGGGTTCTGAGTTCCGGGTTCTGAGTTCCGAGTTCTGGGTTCCGAGTTCCGGGTTCTGAGAGATCGGAAGAGCACA
>JAKSDE010000202.1 GCA_022360235.1 Cytophagales bacterium | reverse complement strand
TGCCACATCTCGTCAAATTCGACCTCTTTGAGTTGCTCACTTATTGGGGGTTCTGGTAAGGATTCTCCGAACTTGGTAATCCAGTTGATTATTGTTGGCGCACTCACCTTCAATAGCCTACCAATAAATCTAAGACTACACTTAACCAGACCCATATAAGAGGGTAGCTAAGGCTTGGAGCTGAGGAGTTCCTTTTTTTCGCTGGTCTCCCCTCACAAAGGTACGCTTGCAGGCTTTGCATTAATATCTTTGTTTTCCTCTTACTTGCCCACTTTTTATTGATGTATGTCCTTTGCAGTGTTTACAAATAAGATTTTTCATGGCTTTTTAGGCAAAGTTAAGAAAAACTATCTAATTATAACACTCCCCCAGCCTTTGCTGGACACACAACTCGGAACTAAGAATATTTTAGCCTAGTTTTGCTACTGTAGTTAAACGTCTGACACTAATCACTCCCTTCACTTTTTTTATCTTTTTTTTAAGTTCATCGAAGCCTGGGGTATTATTGAGCAAGATTCTGACTTTTCCACGGAAGATACCGGGTTCATTGTGAACAGTATTAAAGGAGACCGACTGTATTTCAACTCGATGTTCGTTGGAAATAACTTTCATAACATCATTGACTAAGCCTAAGCGATAAGTAGTCTCAATGGCAAGGCTCATGATGAAAAGCTTCTTCTGTTGGGACCATTGTGCTTTTAAGACACGATGGCCGTAACGAGCAAGGAGTTCTACAGCATATGGGCAGTTCGTTCTATGAATCTTAACTCCCTCATTGAGGGTTACAAAGCCGAAGACGTCATCGCCAGGGATAGGGTTACAACACTTGGCAAAGGTGTAATCAATCACATCCATATCTTCTCCGATTAACAATTGGTCTCGCTTTGTTTTCTTAACCTCAGCAACAGCTTTAGCAAAAGTCTTGCTATCTTTAATTTTATCTTTACTTCTTTGCTGAATATTTTCTCTTGCCGCTTTGAAACGTCTTATTTCTTTTGGCGCAATCATGCCTTTCCCTATCGCATAATAAAGATCACGTACTGTTTTTTTATCAAAGAATGCCCTCAACTGCTCGGCTGTCTTATCGTCTAACACAAGCTTCACTTGCTTTAACCTACGTCTAAGGATTTTTTTCCCTTCCATTACTATTTCTCTTCTATTTTCTTTTAACCCTTCTTTAATTTTACTCAGTGCTTTCGAGGTTATTGCAAAATTCAACCAGTCTTCTCTTGGCTTCTGCCCGGGAGAAGTAATGATTTCGACTTGATCGCCATTTTTAAGCACATAATTAAGGGGTACAATTTTTTGATTGACTTTGCCCCCTGCGCACTTAATTCCCACTTCACTGTGAACTTCAAAAGCAAAATCGAGTATAGTAGCTCCTAGCGGCAAAGTTTTTAAATCGCCATTAGGCGTAAACACAAAGACTTCCTCGTTATACAAATGAGATCGAAAATTATCCATAAACTCAATAGCAGAAGTATTGCTTTGTTCTAATAAACCTCTTACTCTACTAACCCATTCATCCAAACCAGATTCTTGTTCTCCCATACCATTTTCTTTGTATTTCCAGTGGGCAGCATAGCCTTTTTCAGCGATTTCATCCATTCGTTTCGTGCGGATCTGTACTTCTACCCACTGGCCATTTTTACTCATTACTGTAGTATGTAAAGATTCGTAGCCATTCGATTTAGGGTTACTGAGCCAATCCCTAAGTCTATCAGGGTTAGGTTTATAAAAATCCGTTACAATAGAATAAGTTTGCCAGCAAGCACTTTTCTCTTTTTGTAAAGGAGTATCAAGGATAATGCGGATAGCAAAAAGATCGTAGACTTCCTCAAAAGAAATATTTTGATTTTGCATTTTGCTCCAAATAGAAAAAACAGATTTAGTTCTTCCCTTGATCGTAAACTTAAATCCTTGTTCTTTGAGCTTATTCACAATAGGACTAGTAAACCTTTTGATGAATCGTTCTCTAACAGGTTTGGTAGCTTTGATTTTGTTTGTTATTTCAGTATACGCTTTAGTATTAGTAAACTTGAGATACAAGTCTTCGAGCTCTGATTTAATGGCATTGAGCCCTAGCCTGTGTGCTAGCGGTGTATAAACGTATTCTGTTTCAGAGGCAATCTTTAATTGCTTATCCCGTGGTAGGCTATCAAGCGTACGCATGTTGTGTAGCCGATCGGCCAACTTGATCAAAATCACGCGAATATCATCTGAGAGGGTTAGCACCATCTTTTTAAAGTTCTCTGCCTGATTAGACCTCCCTAGCTTAAAAACATTGGCTAGCTTAGTCAGCCCACCAACGATTTTAGCTACTTTAGGACCAAATGTTTTATCTATTTCATCAAGGGTGAGGGCTGTATCTTCTACCACGTCATGGAGGAGCGAACAAATAATGGAGGTAGTTTCTAATCCAATCTCTTTTACAGCGATGCATGCAACTTCAAGGGGATGATAAATATAAGGCTCACCTGACCTACGCCGCATACCTTTGTGTGCTTCAAGTGCAATTTTAAAGGCTTTTCTAATTTTTTCTATATCACCTTCTTTCATCGTAGGCTTGGCAAGCCGCAACAACCCACGATATTTTTTAAGCACTTCTTTCTTTTCTTCTTCCGTTTTCCTCTTATCTTCCACCTTTGTAGAACGCATAATCAACCGAATAACTTTCTCTCTACTAGAAGTATATTTAGTGATTAACTTACGAATTTTTTACATATAAATCAAACGGTACGCGCCAGAATATTCTTATACCTTGCGTTTTATACGAAAAACATATAACTTAGTCATGGCTAATTTCCTCCATGTATAGATTAGCTCATCCCGCAACAGAAGCCCGTAGATTTTGAACTAAGAGGATGTATAGGGTGCTGACAGTATTGCTAAATATTTTCACCCTATGAGGTAATCTCTCCGCATAACTTCGGCTATAAAATTAGCACAAAAAAGTATTGTTGCATAGATAGTTTTTAAATTTTAGTGTAACTTTGTGACACTTTATACAATGCGGATGTGGCGAAATTGGTAGACGCACTAGACTTAGGATCTAGCGCCGCAAGGCATGGGGGTTCGAGTCCCTCCATCCGCACTTGTTAGATTCCTGTATTGTGCGTTGAGGAAGGAAAAGCATGCAATTTTTTAAGTTTCAGTTTTAAATGTAGTAAAGTGGATATTTCTCTTAATAAAAAAAGCCCTACAGAAGGCCTCATTACCATCAAACTCAACGAAGCGGATTATCAGTCCCGCGTAGCAAGCAAAGTAGAAGAATATCGTAAAAAAGCCGATATCAAAGGCTTTAGACCAGGGAAAGTGCCCACTCCCCTTATTAAGAAGATGTATGGCAAATCTATTTTGATTGATGAAATCAATACATTGCTTTCTGAATCTTTAGTGAAGTATATCGAAAAAAATGATATTCCCTTTTTAGGAGATCCCCTGCCTGCACTTGACAAAGTGAAAGACATTGACTGGGAAAGTCAAAAAGAGTTTGAGTTTGAATATGCTATTGGCATAGCAGGAGATTTTGAAGTCGAGCTTTCAGAAAAGATAAGCATACTGGGCTATGAGGTCAACCATGTAGCAGAGAAAACAGTTGACGGGTTCATAGAAATGCAGAGAAGATATTTTGGTAAGTTAATTGCTATAGAAAAAAGTGAAGTAGGAGATATAGTTGAAGGAGAATTAGCACATCCTATAAGCAATACTAAAATACAAATCATTCTTCCTATCAATCGGTTGATAGAAAAAGAGCAACCAAGGTTCATTGGCCTTGGTCTTGAAGAAAAAGTTACTTGTGATATCCTAAAATTATTTAAAGAAGATAAGGAATTAGGCTATGTCACAGGTAAGACACGGGAGGAATTGTCAAAACTAGAAGGCCCGTCTACGTTTACAGTGAAGCAGATCGAAAGAATAGAACCCGCTGAAGTGACACAAGAATTTTTTGATGAGGTTTTTGAAAAAGGTACAGTGAAGTCCGAGCAAGAGTTTAAAGAGAAAACACGAGAAAGGCTTATACAAAGAGCACAAATTGAAGCTGACTTACTTTTAGAACAAGCGATCGAAGAAAAACTAGTCGAGGAAATAAATATTAACCTACCAGACAATTTTCTTAAAAAGTGGCTGCAGAAAGAAGAAAATACAATACAAGGGGAAGAATTCGAAAATTACTATCAACAGTATTTAGAATACTTAAAGTGGAGCTTGATTGTGGAGAAGATAGCCAAAGACTATAGTGTGAAAGTAACACATAAAGAGGTGTTAGGGGCAGCAGTGGTAGATTTGTATCACTCTATAGCTGATGATAGTATTTTAAAAGTAGAGAAAAAATTTGTCAAGGTACTCAATAATTATCTTTACGACAATAATGGGTATCACTATAAAGATATTTACGAAGCTATACTCTCCCGTAAGGTCACAAGACTTATCAGAGATAAAATCACTATTGATATCCAAAAGGTAAGTTTCGAAGAATTTAACGAAGTCTTTCTGGCGTAAATGTATTTTAGTATAGTTTTATTATTTTTATTATAATCATATGCTATATTAATATTGTAGCATA
This sequence comes from Cytophagales bacterium, assembly GCA_022360235.1. Lineage (GTDB taxonomy): Bacteria > Bacteroidota > Bacteroidia > Cytophagales > Amoebophilaceae > JAKSDE01. The sequence goes on along the minus strand of JAKSDE010000202.1, from coordinate 13,172 downwards.
GATCTTTTCAAGAGGGTCAGTCTGTTGAGAATTTAACAATATGCAAAACAAAAAAGAATTTAGAAATTATGCAGTAAAAGATCGTAGCGTTGCAAGTATACACGTTGATGCTTACATGGATCAGGTAGAAAACATGACCCGTACAGTGATTGAGGAAAGACCCACCCATTTCCGTGAGATTGATGTTTTCTCTCGTCTGATCATGGACCGAATTATTTTTCTAGGGATGCCAATAGATGACCAAATTGCTAATATTATCATTGCCCAATTGCTATTTTTAGCGTCTGTAGATGCTAAGAAAGATATTCTGTTATATATCAATAGTCCTGGTGGTTCCGTATATCCTGGCCTAGGAGTCTATGATACCATGCAATACGTTAAGCCAGATGTAGCTACCATCTGTACAGGGTTAGCAGCTTCGATGGGTGCCGTCTTACTAGCAGGAGGTGCTCATGGTAAGCGCTCCTCCCTTCCACATTCAAGAATCATGATCCACCAACCTTTAGGGGGTGCGCAAGGACAGACTTCTGATATGGAAATTACCATTAAGCAAATGCAAGAGATAAAAAAAGATTTGTATCAAATTCTCTCAAAACATACAGGAAAAAGCCAGGAAGAAATAGAAAAAAATGCAGATAGAGACTATTGGATGAGAGCCAAAGAAGCACAGAAATATGGCCTCATTGACGAAGTATTAGAGAAAAAATCGTAATTGTATGAAAGCTATTTATTGCTCCTTTTGTGGGAGACATAAGGATGAAGTAGTGCTTATGGTTTCTGGGCCCAAAGCACATATATGTGATAAATGTATTGAACAGGCCGAGCTACTTATCCACGAAGATCGCTGCCACAAAGATCGCTACAAAGTCAAAAAAGAAAAAAAAGAAAAAAAATCAGCCCTTAAGTCTGCTAAACCAAAAGCGATCAAGGAATATCTAGATCAGTATATAGTAGGACAAGAAGAAGCAAAAAAAATAATCTCAGTCGCTGTTTATAATCACTACAAAAGGTTAGTGCAACCTATGGAAGATGATGAAGTAGTGATTGAGAAAGCTAATATCATTATGGTGGGCGAAACAGGAACAGGTAAAACGTATCTCGCCCGTAACTTAGCCAACCTCCTTGAAGTTCCTTTTTGTATTGCAGATGCTACTGTGTTAACGGAAGCGGGCTATGTAGGCGAAGATGTAGAAAACATACTTACACGATTGTTGCAAGCAGCTGATTATAACGTAGAAGTAGCAGAAAGAGGAATCATTTACATCGATGAAGTCGACAAAATTACACGAAAAACAGACAACCCCTCTATCACACGTGATGTGAGTGGAGAAGGCGTACAACAAGCCTTATTAAAACTGTTGGAAGGAACACAGGTTAATGTTCCCCCCCAAGGTGGAAGGAAGCATCCAGAGCAAAAGCTGATCCAAGTAAATACAGAAAATATTTTGTTTATCTGTGGAGGAGCCTTCGAAGGTATTGATAAAATCATCAAAAGAAGATTAAATACAAGTCAACTTGGTTTTACCACGGGAGAAGAGAGAAAAGTAGCGATTGACACAGAAAATTTACTTCAATATGTTTCCTCTGCTGACCTAAAAGCATATGGCTTAATTCCTGAACTAGTCGGTAGGTTACCTGTGGTCAGTTACCTCAGTCCTTTGGATCAAGCTACCTTAAGAAAAATTCTTACCGAACCTAAAAATGCATTAGTCAAGCAGTATACAAAACTGTTTAATATGGAAGGGATTAAATTACAGTTTACCGATGACGCGCTAGATTATATAGTGGAAAAAGCAATAGCATTTAAATTAGGCGCCAGAGGGCTACGTTCTATATGTGAGGCAATTACGATGGATGCTATGTTTGAACTCCCCTCCCAGAAGCATGTGAAAAAAATTGTAATAGACAAGTCCTATACCGTAGAAAAATTTGAAAAAGCAAAGCTAGATACTTTAAAAGTAGCATAAGCTTGAGGCAATCTTGTAAACCTATATTCCGCATGACAAAACTAAGCTTAGTTCCTAATTCCTAGTTATGATGTTGCCTTCAAAACACATAAAGTGGCTGAGGCTTATAGATATGACCAAGTCTCAAAATCACTGACTTTCATAGATTTTCCAAACTTTTGAGTATTTTTTTATACTCATAAACTTTATTTTTGACTTTACCTAAATTTAACGCGAATTACTCTTCTTGCGTAAGTTCTAACAAACAAAAATATAGCATTATGGGCAAACAATGGCGTTATGAATTAGTTGAAGCACTATACGAACTACCTTTGATTACGTTAATTTACAAAGCCCAGTCTATTCACAAGCAACATTTTGCAGCCAACGAAGTACAACTCAGCACCCTATTAAGTATAAAAACAGGTTCGTGTCCTGAAGACTGTGCGTATTGCCCCCAAAGTGCACATTATAAAACTGGCCTTAAGAAAGAGAAGTTGTTAGCCGTTGATCAGGTCGTAGAAAAGGCAAGCGCAGCCAAGGCTAGTGGAGCTACGCGGTTTTGTATGGGAGCTGCCTGGAGAAATCCTCCCCAACGTGACTTTCCCCAAGTCCTTGCGATGATCAAAGCAGTCAAAATATAGGTCTAGAAATATGTGTTACCTTAGGTATGTTAGACGAAGCGCAAGCGGTAGCCCTCAAAGAGGTAGGGCTTGATTTTTATAATCATAACCTAGATACTTCACCTAGCTACTATGAGAAGCTTATTACTACACGAACGTATGATGACAGGTTGACAACATTAGAAAACGTTAGGAAAGCAGGGATAAAGGTTTGTTGTGGTGGCATTATTGGTATGGGAGAAACACGGCAAGATCGGATTGAATTGTTGTTACAACTTGCCAATTTAGCTTCACCTCCTGAAAGTGTGCCAATTAATCGCTTAATTGCTATTAAAGGGACACCGCTTGAAAAGGTGCCGCCAATAGATAATTTTGAGTTTATTCGTACCATTGCTGTGGCACGTAATGATGCCTTCCTCGGTCATGCGTCTCTCTGCCGGTAGAGAAGCTATGTCAGAAGAGCTAGCCCTATGTTTTATGGCAGGCGCCAATTCCATATTCTTCGGCGAAAAGCTACTTATAGCAGCTAATCCAGCGAGTAATCAGGATATAAGCTTACTCAACAAGCTCGGCATAAAGCCACAACAGCAGGTAGCTATGAGTGGTTACGCATCCGAACACCAGTTAAGTAAAACCTGCTCGTAGGCATTGTACAAAAGCGCTTAAAAATTTCGCTTTATATATAGAAAGTTATTAGGTACTTTTGCAGTTTCGTGATCACACATTCAATGTCATGTATGGAATATCCATTACAAGCATCAGATTTGCTAACACTGTATCGACAAAACGGGTGGGTACAGACCTTTGCCGAGGCCGTGAAAACGGTGGGCAGTAAAAACCTACAGTTAAAAGGCCTTGTGGGTAGTGTGGATGCCGTGTTAGCAGCAGCAACGTATAAGCTCGTTCCCCAAACCCATTTATTTATTTTGCATGATAAAGAGGAAGCTGCCTACTTTTATAGTGACCTACAAAATTTATTAGAGAAACAAACTATTTTTTTTTATCCTACCTCGCATAAACAGCCTTATACGATAGAAGATCCTAAGAATGCTAATGTGTTGATGCGTGCAGAAATCCTGCATCGTATTTGTCGTCCGAATGATAATGGCGCATTAATTGTTACCTACCCAGAAGCACTTTCTGAGAAAGTCCCACAAAAGACCTCCTTTGAAAAAAATACTTGTAGGATAAAAGTAGGAGACCAATGCGTTATTTCGGTGCTGACAGACCAACTCCTCCAACAGGGGTTTGAAAAAACAGATTTCGTCTATGAAGTAGGGCAGTTTGCTGTCAGAGGAGGAATCATAGATATATTCTCTTATGCCCATCAGCTTCCTTATCGTATAGAACTATGGGGCAATGAGGTAGAAAGTATTCGTACTTTCCATCCTACGAATCAACTTTCTCTTGATAAAATCAGCCAAGTTGCTATTCTTGCTGATGTTACAGGTCAACAAGCACACGTAGCGTACCAGTCTTTTTTAGATTTCTTGCCTGCTACTACCAAGGTATGGCTCAAAGACTATGAGATGATTCTAACTACCTTTGACAAGGCTTATCAAAAAGCAATAACTACCTTTGGAACAATGGTAGCACAAAGTGGCGATACACAAATCATTCAATCGCCTACAGTACTATTCGAGACGCAAGAAAGCGGGGAAGAAGCACTGCAAAGATTCACTACCATAGAATTTGGCTATAGATATTATCTTAAGCCAATGAAGACTTTCCTTTATAAGGCTTCAGCCCAACCCGCTTTTAACCAGAACTTTGAATGGCTGGCTGAGAATTTACACAAGAATCAGTCAGAAGGATTGGAAAATATTATGGCCGCGGCGTCAGCAAGTCAGTTTGATCGACTGGCTACCATATGCGAAGAACTTGATAAAGCAGTAAAGTTTAAAGAACTAAACTTAGGACTTCGGCAGGGCTATGTAGATAATGAGTTAGGGATTGCGTGCTATACAGATCACCAACTGTTTGATCGCTATTATCGTTATAGATCCCCTAAAAAGTATTCTAAAACAAAGGCGATTACGCTAAAAGAATTTCAACAACTACAGCCTGGAGATTATGTGGTACATATTGATTATGGCATTGGTCGGTTTGCAGGACTAGATAAACTCGCAGTAAATGGCAAACAACAAGAAGTAGTTCGTCTCATTTATAAAGACGGCGATCTTGTTTATTTAAGTGTGCATTCACTCCATAAAATTTCAAAATACGCAGGCAAAGAGGGGCTTATTCCCAATATGAGCAAATTAGGCACTTCGGCTTGGGAAAACAAAAAGAAAAAAGTTAAAAAGAAAGTAAAAGATATTGCCAAAGACTTAATTCAACTCTATGCCAAGAGAAAACAAGCACCTGGTTTTGCTTTTAGTAAAAATAGTTTCTTACAAGCTGAATTAGAGTCTTCTTTTATCTATGAAGACACCCCTGATCAGTCCACTGCCACAGCCGATGTAAAGAAAGACATGGAGTTGCCCCATCCTATGGACCGCCTGGTCTGTGGAGATGTAGGATTTGGTAAAACAGAAGTAGCTATTCGAGCCGCTTTCAAGGCAATCAATGATGGTAAACAGGTCGCTGTACTAGTACCTACGACTATACTTGCTTTGCAGCATTACCACTCTTTTAGCAATAGACTTGCAAACTTCTCTGTAAAAATAGCCTACATCAGCCGTTTTAAGTCTGCTAAAGCGATCAAACAAGTTCTTCAAGAAACAATAGCCGGTAAAGTAGATATCCTCATTGGTACCCATAGAATATTAAATAAAGACAAGAAGTTTAAAGACTTAGGTTTATTGATCATAGATGAAGAACAAAAGTTTGGCGTTAAAGCAAAAGAACGTTTAAAGGAGATCAAAGTAAATGTAGATGTACTTACGCTAACGGCTACCCCTATTCCGCGGACATTGCATTTCTCGCTTATGGGTGCAAGAGATCTAAGTATTATTGCTACCCCTCCTCCTAACAGGCAGTCAGTAGAGACAACCATCCATCCCTTCAACAAAGAGGTCATTCGAGATGCCATAAGCTATGAAATACAAAGAAAGGGACAAGTGTTTTTTGTTCATAACCGAATCGCTAATATAGAAGAGATAGCCAATATGATTTATAAGCTAGTCCCTGATTGTCGAATTAGTGTAGCCCATGGTCAGATGGAAGGTGTAAAGCTAGAGAAAACGATGCTTAAATTTATAGAAGGAGCATATAATGTTTTAGTTTCAACGAATATCATTGAGTCAGGGTTAGATATACCGAATGCCAATACCATTATCATTAATGATGCACATATGTTTGGGCTTTCAGACTTACATCAGATACGCGGTAGAGTAGGCCGATCTAATAAGAAAGCTTTTTGCTACCTATTAGCACCTCCTGCTTCTAGTCTTACCGCTGATGCACGAAAAAGGCTAAGTGCTTTAGAAGAATTCTCCCATCTGGGAGATGGTTTCAAAGTAGCAATGCGCGATTTAGATATTCGAGGTGCGGGTGATCTGTTAGGAGCAGCGCAAAGTGGTTTTATCTCAGACTTGGGCTTTGATATGTATCATAAACTACTTGACGAGGCAGTGAAAGAATTAAAACAAGAAGAATTTAAAAGCTTGTTTGAAAAAGAACTTACCCAACAAATCAAAGACCTAGTTCCTGATTGTACCATTGAAACAGATCTAGAGATTCTCATTCCTGATACTTATGTTAATAATATCTCTGAACGACTCAATCTTTATACAAAGCTAGATAATATAGAAGATGAGGCTTCTTTAAAGGCCTTTCAACATAATCTTAGGGATCGATTTGGTCCCTTACCTCAATCTGTAAAAGAACTAACGAAGACAGTAAAGCTACGTTGGGCAGCTAAAAAACTGGGCTTTGAGAAAATAATACTGAAAAATGACGTAATGAAGTGCTATTTTGCTTCTGAAGATAAGTCTTATTTTCACTCAGGCATCTTTGAGAAAATACTGGCTTATATACAGCAACACCCTACTCGCTACGCACTGAAAGAGACTACAAGAAATTTGATTTTAATAGCCGATCACGTCAAAAGCATTACGCAGGCCCAAGAGGTATTAGATACCATGGCTACCGCAGAGATAGTAACTACTTGATAGGCGTCTCTTCTTCCTGCTTACTCCTCATACACTACCTCTTCTAATAGCTGAAGCTCACTAGGTGCCTCTTTGTTATAAACCCCTTTAAGCCGTTGTCCTTCCTTAGGCTTCCTTTTATAAAATGTATGTAGCTCTATCGGCCCTGTAATTTTTTTACCTGTACTATCTTCTACTGTACTTTCGGGGCACTTATATCGATAAATACATATATAGCAACAACCTTCTTCCTTCCCTACATCAACCTGCTCTATATCAACCCGCTCTATATTACCTATCTCTACTTCTGTTATACACCAATTTTCTGGTATATCCTTCTCTACGTCCGCAGCAATAGTGAAGAACATCAGTATTACGATCCATATTTTAACATACCCTCTCATCAGTAAATTTTTCTTTTTATGGCTATTTTTAGTATTAGGCATGCCAATTCCCTCCCTTCTTTCCATCCCTGCTACTTTTCATTTAAAAATGCATCCCATCCCACTTTTCTATGCACACACTAGTCACCTAAACAATAGTCCCCTCCCTAAAAATAGCCTTTGTATAATTCCCCAACAATACCTAAACTATATCCTTTTAAGTATACAATTAAAAATTAAAAAATTAAAATTAAAAAATATAATGCAGTATTATTTTGCTTCTTCAACAAGTCAGCCTTATTTGCAAGCAGATAGAGGAGGGAGTATATTAGCGGGGCTGTAGAAAACACTCCTTTCTCAGTCAAAAAGCTGCTCGATTATACTCTTGGGGCACCGTATTTGAATATGAGAGGGTAAACAATGGCTAAATTTAAGCAACTCCTGCCCAGTTTTCTACAGCCCCTTAGCTTATATACAGCAGCATGCTGCCTGCTACGGTTGGAAAGGAAACTAGAAAAAAGTTGACGCTGTAAGTACCTTGAAAACGATTAACTTACTTATGGAAGTAGCAAAACAAAAACAGCTCTTAAAAAACATTCTATTTCTTGACATTGAAACGGCCTCATGTGTCAAAAATTATCAGGAGTTAGACGAAAAGCGAAAGCTACTGTGGCGTAAAAAAGCCACGACCCTCCTAACAGAAGACGGAGAAGATGAAGATACGTTGTTCTTTAAAAAAGCAGCTATCTATGCTGAGTTTGGAAAAATTATAACCATTGGCGTGGGGATTGTTACTTTTAATGAAAAAGATGAGTTGACGCTTCGGGTAAAAGGGTTATCGGGCCATGACGAAAAAAGCTTACTACAAGAATTTAAAACACTTTTAGAAACACGTTTTTCACAAGACAAGCTCCAACTGTGTGCACACAACGGAAAGGAATTTGACTTCCCTTACCTTTGTAGGCGTATGGTGGTACATGAGATTCCCCTACCTCACACTTTAGATATAGCTGGGAAAAAGCCTTGGGAAGTAGCTCACCTAGATACGATGGAAATGTGGAAATTTGGCGATCGAAAAAGTTTTACTTCCCTAGATTTACTGGCTACGCTATTCGGTATAGAATCTAGTAAAGAGCTTATGGAAGGTAGCGAAGTAAACTATTACTATTATGTAAAAAATGATCTCGACAAAATTACTGCCTATTGTATGAAAGATGTAATCGTCACAGCGCAACTTTTTCTTAAAATGCATTTTTTAGCACCTATTAGGAAAGAAAACGTTATTTTAATAGCGTGAATTACCCAGTAATAAACCACCCCCAATTTGATTCTTTGTATTATATTTTTTAGATTTGCCTACTAAGGTGTAAAAGATGTAAAAGAGGGGGCTAAGCCCCCTCTTTTTGTAAAAGTAGTTTATAGTTAAACAGGGAAAGATCTCTATCTATTATAATCAGATTAATGTATCACTCAGTTTTATGTAGATAAAAAATGGATAAAGAAAAACTCATTGAACCATTTGCAGCGTTTGCGAAATCAAAGAATATCGACCGTCCTACAGTAATTAAAATCTTAGAGGATGTTTTTAAAACAATGATCCGAAAGAAGTTTGGTACAGAGGATAACTTTGATGTAATCATTAACCTTGACAAAGGCGACCTGCAAATATGGCGTTTTCGAGAGATTGTCGATGATAACGCTGAAGATAGAGGGGATCACGACAAAATTAGCTTATCTGAAGCTAGAAAGATAGAACCTGACTTTGAAATAGGGGAGGAAGTAGCAGAAGAAATCAAATTAGCTGACTTCCAGAGAAGGGCTGTTATGACAGCACGACAAACCCTGATTCAGAAAGTAAAAGATTTAGAAAAAGATAATCTCTACCATAAGTATTCTCAATTAATAGGAGAAATTGTAAATGCAGAAGTATGTCAGGTGTTAGGGAAAGAAGTGATTTTATTAGACGATGAGAAAAATGAACTTTCTTTACCTAAATCAGAACAAATTCCTGGAGATCGTTTTAAAAAAGGAGAATATATTCGAGCGATCGTTCATAAGGTAGAGCTTCAAAACACCAGAGCAAAAATCATACTCTCTAGAACCTCAGCTATCTTTCTAGAAAAGCTATTTGAAAATGAGGTACCAGAAGTAGCTGATGGGTTGATTACAATCAAAAAAGTGGTACGTGAACCTGGCGGAAGAGCTAAGGTAGCCGTAGAATCCTATGATGACAGAGTAGATCCTGTAGGTGCTTGTGTTGGAATGAAAGGAACAAGAATCCATGGTATTGTGAGAGAACTCCAAGGTGAAAACATCGATGTTATTAATTACACCGATAACATGGACTTATATATTGCAAGAGCACTCAGTCCAGCAAAGATAAGCAGTATTAAACAAATGGAAGAGCGCATCGCTGTGTACATGAAACCCGAGCAAGTAGCATTGGCTATTGGTAAAGGAGGCCAAAATATTAAGTTGGCCAGCCAACTCATTAGTAAAGAAATTGATATCTATAGAGAATTAGGCGATCAAGAAGAAGACGTAGACCTAGAAGAGTTTGCTGATGAGATCGATAGCTGGGTTATTGATGAATTAAGACGCGTGGGGCTTGATACTGCTAAAAATGTGCTTACAACACCCAAAGAAGATGTGGAAAGAAGGACAGACTTAGAAAAGGAAACGATTGACAGGCTATATAAAATTTTGGATCAGGAATTCAAAGAGTAACTGATCGCAAAAATAGGGACGTAAGACGATGGCCGAAGAAAAAACGATGCGATTGAGCCAGGTAGCAAGAAAGCTGAATGTGGGTACTACAACCATTATAGAGTATCTTGCAAGCAAGGGCTTTCAGATCGAAAGTAAACCTAATACAAAAATTACACTCAAGCAGTTTAATATGCTGGCTAAAGAGTTTGCTTCCTCTGTTATGGACAAGGAAGAGGCTTCGGAAGTCACCATTGGGGGAAAGTATGTAGGTGATATTACTTTAACTTCCACTGAACAGTATCCCAAAAAGGAGCCTGAAGAGGCCACTTACTATAGAGCGGAAGCGCCTAAGCTACCTGGTTTAAAAACCATTGGTAAAATCGATATTGCTAAGGCTAGTAAGACCACGCAAACAGCTCCTCCTCCAGCTACCCCCAAAGCAGTAGCTATACCCGATACCGCTCATGTACCTGCAGAAACTAGTAAAGAAAAAGAAACTGGCGCAACAGAGCAACGTATAGAAAGAGAAAGAAAAAATTTAAAAGGACTTACTGTATTAGGGAAGATTGAAGTGCATGAGGCAGATGGTAAAAAATTCCGCCAGGTAGCATCGTCTGATAAGAAGCAAGAGAAAGGGAAACGGCCTAGAAAGAGAATTCAACCCAAAGAAAAGTTAGTAGAGCAAAAACCACCTAGTAAGGCTAAAGAAGAAAAAGAAGGCGTTTCCGAAAAAGAAATTCAAGAACAAATTAAAGCTACTTTAGCTAAATTAGGCGGAGGAAAGAAAGGAAGAGGAAGCCGTGCTAAATATCGTAGAGAAAAAAGAGTTGCTATTGCCGAAGCGCAAGAAGAAAAATTACTTCAAGGAGAAAAAGAAGCTAAAATTCTTAAAGTAACGGAATTTGTTTCTGCTAATGATCTAGCTTCTCTGATGGGTGTCTCTATCAATGAAGTACTATCAACTTGTATGACGCTAGGAATGGTTACTTCAATCAACCAAAGGCTAGATGCAGAAGCTATTACTGTCATAGCAGACGAGTTTGGCTACAAGGTAGTATTTACAGAAGTGAAAGAAGAAGCGGAAGAAGAGAAAGAAGCGGAAGAAGAGCAGCCAGAAAACCTCATCGAACGGGCTCCCATCGTTACAATTATGGGACACGTAGATCATGGCAAAACCTCTTTACTAGACTATATCCGAAACACAAGCGTTATTGCTACAGAAGCAGGGGGCATTACCCAACATATTGGTGCTTATGATGTAGTAACAGACAGCGGAAAGCGAATTGCCTTCTTAGATACGCCTGGGCATGAAGCCTTTACTGCGATGCGGGCACGCGGTGCCAAAATTACAGATGTAGCCATTATCGTAGTGGCTGCTGATGATAGCGTCATGTCTCAAACAAAAGAAGCGATCAACCATGCACAAGTAGCAGGAGTACCTATTGTTATTGCTATCAATAAGATAGACAAACCTCAGGCAAATCCTGATAAAATTAAAGAAGATCTTAGCAATAACAATATCTTAGTAGAAGATTGGGGCGGTAAATACCAAAGTCAGGAAATTTCCGCTAAAACAGGCAAAGGCGTCAATGAACTGTTAGAAAAAGTACTCCTCGAAGCCGAGTTATTAGAACTAAAAGCTAGTCCCAACAAAAAAGCTACAGGGACAGTACTAGAGGCTTCGCTCGATAAAGGAAGAGGGTACGTGTCTACAGTAATGGTACAAGAAGGTACCTTAAAAACCGGCGATGTGATGCTGGTGGGTATGCACTATGGCAAAATTAAAGCTATGTTTGATCACCGGGGTAACAAGATCAAAGAAGCTAAACCATCAACTCCCGTGCAGGTACTGGGTATCAATGGTGCTCCCCAAGCAGGCGATTCTTTCAAGATCATGAATACTGAACGAATAGCCCGTGAGATTGCCACCAAACGGCAGCAAATTCTAAGAGAACAAAATTTCCGAACCAAAACCCACATTACACTCGATCAAGTTGGAGAAAGATTAGCCATTGGTAACTTTAAAGAATTTAATATCATTCTTAAAGGTGATGTAGATGGCTCTATTGAAGCACTTTCTGACGCCCTACTGAAGCTTTCTACAAAAGAAATTAACATTAACATTATTCTTAGAGGGGTAGGGCAAATCTCTGAATCGGATATTCTACTTGCGTCTGCTTCAGATGCTATTATCATTGGCTTCCAAGTAAGGCCTTCTGTCAATGCACGCAAGCTGGCTGAAAAAGAAGGTATTGAGATTCGACTCTATTCCATCATTTATGATGTCATCAATGAAGTAAAAGATGCGATGGAAGGGATGCTAGCCCCCTCCGTAGAAGAAGTAATTACAGGAACCGCAGAAGTAAGAGAAACCTTTAAAATATCAAAGGTAGGTACTGTAGCAGGTTGTTATGTTACAGATGGCTCTATTAAAAAAGCTAAAAAAATACGTCTTATCAGAGATGGCATTGTAATCTACACAGGGAATATCCACCAGCTTAAACGCTTTAAAGATGACGTGCCAGAAGTGAAAACCGGTTTTGAATGTGGTATGAGCATTAAAAACTTTAATGATATTAAAACAGGTGATGTCATCGAAGGCTTTGAAGAAAAAGAAGTTAAACGAGAGCGTCTTAGTTTATTATAAATGCCTGACTATCAATTAGTGAGCGGAGTCTTGTCCTGAAATAGGTTTACACAAACCTTCATTAGTCGATCCTTCATAACGCTCGATGGTTCTATTTTTTTAGTTCTTAGTTCCGAGTTCTTAGTTCCGGTTTCGATAGGGGACTGTAGAAAACACTCCTCTCCTGGGTCTTGATGAGGGGGCTTTACCGAACAGAGGGCATGCTATTTTTTGGCAAGGTTTTGTAGGGCAATAAAGGTTTTTCTTGCCAATTGCAGGGAACGTCATAATAATTGTGTATTTCTTGGCCAGTATTGAAAATTATTCACCGCATATTTCTGCCAATTATTCGATTCAAAGTCTTTGACTACCATATACACTAAATCTAACAAATTCTCGGATTTATCAAAACTAACTTTACTTTTAGTCACTCCCCGGATTGGCCTATTCAGATTCTCCAACGAAGGGGGCGTGTAGATTTGACCCCTCACTTCTACCGCATAGCAGATATACGTCAAATAATCATGGATAAACTCCTCCTCTGTTAACTTTTTCACCACACTACCATAGCTACCTTCCCATTTCCTGGCTACTTCCCGCAATTTTTCACGCGCGAACTCCTGACTGGAGCTCTTGTCAAAATTATTAAAGGCTTCCTTGATAGCTCCACTAAAGGCGGCCTTATCCTTGGGACGTACTTTGCTGAGTAGACCTCTTTGAAGATGCACTACACAGCGTTGGATATCAGTGCCTGGGAAGTGCTTTCGGGCCACTTGGCTAAAGCCTGGCAG
>JAKSDE010000427.1 GCA_022360235.1 Cytophagales bacterium | reverse complement strand
TATAACGGTACTTTCTATTGAAGATTCACCTCTGTTCAACCTCGTCCAATTTTGCCTTGCCGCCATTTCGTGTCCTCTCACTATTTTGGTTGGGCTTTACTGGACGCTTCGCACCAAGCAGTTACCCGCTTCGCACCGTCCAGTTGGCAATAGGGCATAGACGCGGCCCTCTCTCGTTCTATGAGCGCTCTCCTAATGGCGCCTCTTGTCGCACACCTGAGCTAACCTTACCACTCATTCTAGCCCCCACCCACATAGTACTAGCAGGTACTATGGCCTCTCCCGATTTCATAGCGCAATAAGCAGGGTACCTTGTGTCGATAGCTTCACACCAGACTGTTACCGGTCTTGTATGTATCGATAGAATACCATTAGTAGCATAATGGGTTCTTTCGTAGCAGAACAATTGCTTGCATAACTTCAAGTCGCACATAAACCGAATGACCCGACCCCTTCTATTGGCTTTCAAAGGAGATTTGTAGAAAAATTAGGGAAGCTTTCTACAGGCCCCATCATAACAGCTATTGGCATCTGTGTATATACAAAAGGTATCAATCTCATCCCTCTCAATGACATCAGGGATTGGGGTCCTCACTCAGAACTCGGAACAAGAACTAAGATTAGTTTTGTCACGCGGAATATAGGTAATAAGTAGAGCGCTATGATGAAATTTTGAGAAGGTTCAAAAATTCTTCTTTTGTGCTCTTTTCTTTCAACTTACCGTGCAAACTAGAAGTAATCGTACTACTACAAGTATCTTCGACATCGCGAATAGAGACACATGTATGTTCTGCATCGATGATAACACCTACATCTTCTGTTTTCAAGACCTTTTTTAGGGCCTGGGCAATTTGTATGGTTAATCTTTCTTGTAATTGAGGGCGTTTAGCATAATAATGGACAATTTGGCTGATCTTAGAGAGTCCGATCACATAGTCCTTAGGAATATAGGCTATATGGGCTTTGCCTATAATAGGAATAAGGTGATGCTCACAAAATGAGTGGACTTTGATATTTTTTTCAACGAGCATTCCATGGTAATGATACTTGTTTTCAAAAAGCGTCACCTGAGGACTATTCTTAGGGTTGAGGCCACTAAATATTTCTTTCACATACATTTGAGCGACTCTTGAAGGTGTGTCCTTTAAGCTCTTATCATTAAGATCTAAGCCAAGGATATCCATAATTGCCTTAACATGCTTACTAATAGCAGCAATTTTTTGTTCCTCTGTTAATACACAGACTTCTTCTTTTAACGGACTGCGTAAAGTGGTTTCTTCCGGGTTACTTTCTATCACCGTTGTAAGTGTTAAATCAACGACATTTGATACGCTTTCTTTTATTTTCATTAGCTATATGCCTCCGTTCTTACTGATTAATACCTCTTTGGAAGCAGAGCTTTTCTCTTTACGAAAAGCTTTTTATGAACTCTCCACCGCCTCGTACTGAAGTAGACAGCTGGATTTTGGCTAGTATGTAGATGTGGTGATCTTTTTCCTTTCCAGCGTAGCACTTCACTACTACAGGTTCATTATCCTCACTTCCCACTGTAACTTGGTAAAGAACTATTGAAATAACAGTTCAAGTAGCCTTCTACTGTATATACCTCATCTTTGCCATGCAATCTAATAAATGAATTAGTAATATTAATGCTCTTTCTTCTTTGGCCTTATCCATTAAGTCGTTCTCTTTAAAAAACGCAACTCTTGATGTTTATCAACTTTTGGATATAATAATAGCGTGGCAATCTGCGTAGTATCAATAGCAAACAATACGCTATTGAAAGTTTTCTCTCGCTGTTGTATTATCCATTGACTAGCTAGTCAGCCCTTAACAAGTATTCAATACGGTGTTTTACGTCCTTGAGCAATTGGGATCGAACCCTAGCTTCTGGTTGTGTATCCTATGGTTTCGCAACTTAGTCATCACGGTACTTTCTATTGAAGATTCACCTCTGTTCAACCTCGTCCAATTTTGCCTTGCCGCCATTTGGTGTCCTCTCACTATTTTGGTTGGGCTTTACTGGACGCTTCGCACCAAGCAGGGGGCTGTAGAATCTTAAAGAATTCTACCAAATTATAGGCCT
>JAKSDE010000195.1 GCA_022360235.1 Cytophagales bacterium | reverse complement strand
TGCGCATTCTTCAACAGGTTGTAAAACACATGCCAAAACGCCTTCTTTTCTACCAACACCGTGAAGTCCTCCCCTTCTTTAAGAGTGATGTTTTTCCTTTGCTCTTCCTCCATATGATAGCGTTGTAGCGCGTTGACGACACACTCTCGCAACGAAGTTTCCTCCAATTGCCTGGGATCTATCATGCCCCCCCGCTTGACGGCTTCCAGCATCACCTTAATCACTTCATACCCTCTATCACTTTCTTGGCTCAATTGTCGGGGTAAATCCTCGATAAATTCATACACCGTTTTGGGAACCGTATAGCTTTCTTCCTCTGGATTCTCCTTGATAGGGGCAGTTTTTAGCATTATTTCTAGGCCACTAGAAAACAATTTTACACACCCTATCGTATTATCCAGGTCATGGGCAATGTTGGCGGCATAGAGTTGGGTAGTGCGCTTTTCTGCTTCTATGGTTTTTTCCCTTTGACGTGCAAATAGTAGACCGATGAGTGTAGTAAATACACAGACATAGACGAGTAAGTAGATCGTTAAAGGATCCTCGAGCGGCGTAGCCTCTATAAAATTTTTATAGACCAGGAATTTATGCAGAAAAAAGCCTATCCATATCCCCCCTACAGCTATCAGCACAAAGCTAAGCCAGTCTACCAGTAGGACAAGCATCATGATGGACAAGGCTATGTTTATGAGCCACTCTGAACTACCCATCATCATAAACATCACCGTTGTAGAAAGAGGTAAACAGTAGAGCAGCGACAGATACCAATAAATAGGGAAGTAAGGCTTGAGACGTTCAGGCCAATAGTTTTTGGCCATTAAAAAGATACACACTGCTCCTCCTATTAATCGCATTATGAACATAGGTATGTAAAAAGGAGGATCTGCACTCGTCCACATAAATATAGGGACGACATAGCTGAGGCAGCAAAACGCAGCAAATAGAGTAGGGCTAGCACCAAATTGTATCATCTTTTGTCTAGAATGGAGCAGTAGCTGCTTGGGTTGAAGGGATTTTGCGATACGACGCCTTAGTGCTAACCAGTCAATGCTTGAAGATGTTTCTCCCCCTTCCTCTAACTTCACTATCTTAAAGCCATTGTTTTGAATAATATGCGCTCCAAAGAAAGCAACTCCATTGGCTATATTACCGAAGAGGGGTGCTAGATACTGTAGCTCAGCCTCGAGATAGACCTCCGCCCCTATAAAAGTAAGCACGCCCACCACGAGTGCAATGAAAAAAGAGGGAGCATCTGTCTTCATCCCCAAGATACCTGCGGCAAGGGGAATGCTAACGCCTAACCCAAGTATGGTAGCACCATAATAGGTTAGTTTAATAATATCAGTAGATAGGGCTGCTAAAAAAATGGGGATTATACCAATGAAGAAGGTCATCCATCGGGCTAGCTTCAACTCATTCACTACTTTGTTTTTTCTATCACAAATAGGCTTGATGACATCATGGGTAAGTAAGAGACCGGCAGCGTTAAAGTATGAATCACTACTAGACATGATCACAGCCAGCAGTCCTGCGATGGCTAGGCCTTTCAAACCTATAGGTAAAATTTCGTTCACCATCTGTAGTAAGACAGTGTTGGCACTGATGGGTATATCGGTCTTCAGGGCAAAAAAGGAAATGAGCATGATCGCAAGCAATACTACAAACTTGATAGGAATAGTAACCAAAAACATTGAGGAAATCTGCTGCTTGTCCCGGGCCATGAGCATGCGTTGCATGGCCGGCGGGCTTGACACCAAATTGGGGAAAAGACCACCCCATATTAAAAACATAACAAAGTATTCATTGAACTTCTCATGGTGAAGGATTGCAAACTTTTCTGCAGGAACAGAATTTAATAAAGCAAGCACGCTGTCTGCCTTTTTCGTAGCCACATTGGCAATGAGGGGAACCATGATGATGAGTACCCCAAACTGAATGACATCAGTAATCACCACCGACTTGATACCCCCCACAGCCGCATAAATGGCTACGATGGTTCCCCCTACAGCAATCCCTGTAATACGTTCTATACCGAGGAGCGATTCAAAAATATAGCCTAATGCCAAGGTTTGGCTTGCTCCATAAAAGAAAGTAGACAGCAAGCCTATGATACCTGAAGCCATTCTGCTACCTTCCCCAAACAACCGTCCTACTACCTCGCCCATGGTAAGGCATCCCTCAAAACGCTCCATTTTAGGGCCAATAAGTCCAGCCATAAACAAGTAAGCAACGACGTTAGCTGCAAAACCTGCTACAAGCATTATAATACCATTTGTGAATACATGTCTTGCTGAACCTAGTGTAGTGCCACTTCCTACATAGGTAGCTGCAAACGTAAGTATTAAGGTCATGGTATCAAACGACCGGCCGCCCACAGCATAGCCATCCATATCTTTAATTTTCCTGCC
>JAKSDE010000080.1 GCA_022360235.1 Cytophagales bacterium | reverse complement strand
TCTTCAAACTCCGAAAGCATGGCATTCAAATCGCAGGAGAAATTGCAAGGTTTTTGGTGCAGTGCTCGTTCGATGTGCCTCCTCCTCTTTGCTGTCTTGGCGATCTTATATTGTTCACGTTGTGCAGCTTTCAGTTTCTCTTCCAGCTCCTAGTGGAACAATGAGTGGTGATGTAGAAGAGAAATGATTGTAGCTTCCTTTTTAATTGCATGGGCTTGCAAACTATGCGGTTCGTTCTTATTCCAAGGACACTAACCTGGTTACAGAAGTTGAGTGTGACTAAATTCCAAAGTTATTCACACATGCTAGTTCACTTACCGCCTTTGCCAACCCAATTGCTGCCAACTTGACACCTTGGCTTGCTCTGCAGGTGATTTTTCTATGGACTTTGCAGTTCAGGAGGTCTTCCTGTAAAGAAAACGTTGAAAAATGGTTGCTGGGAATACAAAGGCAGTTACCAAAGCTGAACTTTCTTTGTTGTGTGGATCAAACATGTTGCCTAACGGGCGCTGGCCTGGAATATTATAGTGATCGTTGCCCTGACAACTCTCAACAGTTAACACACCTTCTTGATTTGCCCTGTAACAAGGCCACTTTGTATTTTTCTCTTCAGCTCTTCAACTTCCTGGGCTGGATTGCATCTTGTTTGCGGTGATCCTTCGTTAGGCACCTAATAACACAAAACATAAACACAGTGATACACAGAAACAGCTGTTCTGGTCATGTTTTGTTCAATTTGTCTTGATACAAGATAAATTTTGGCAATTCTAGTTCCTTTTGCGCACAGAATATCCTGCACAATTCTAGCTGGGGCTGATCTACCTTGGAAACTTCACTCTGCACCTTGTTGGCCTCAAGTTTTTTCCGTAACAAAACCTGAAGCACAGCTCTGTGTTTAAGAAGAAACAAAGACATACAATCCAATGACGAAACTATGCGAAGTAGCAAATGATATCTGCAATTATTGGAATCATTTTAAAACGAGCGTTTTCAATATGTTAGGAGTTCACTTACATTTTCGGCTCGTGCTTCAGCCAACTTTAGTTCGTAAGCTTCGCAAGCTTCTTTCATCCTCTTGTTTGCTTCCTGCGCAAAAGTAATAATTTTGGCAAAGCCTTCAATGACGGTTATTGAACTCTGCGAATGCAAGCGAAGCTATTGACTCGTCAACTGTGTAATCTTTCAGCATAGGAATAGAAGCCTTCCCACCTCTGCTTCCTGAAGCTTTCTTTTATGCTCCTCCAAGCTGGAAAGAAGTTGTTCCATCTGCATCATGTGACCACAGCGATTCAGTTGAAATAAACAGAAGGCACGCACATCGCTGTTCCGGTGTGCCAATCTTATCCGGTCTGCAACTGAATTGCACTGGCCACAACAGTGTCCGGTTGATATCAAAGCAGTTCCGTCCACCCGTCTCACCTCTCCTGATCGTCCAAATTTCGAT
>JAKSDE010000148.1 GCA_022360235.1 Cytophagales bacterium | reverse complement strand
GTGTTTATCGAATTGTGTTTCTATGAGGGCATTAACTTCTAGCAGTTGTTAGAGTTGAAGGCATTCCCCAAAGCGTTTTTTGAATGTTATTGCATCACCATGTTTTCACAGTGTTTTTATTGTGGCTGCACTTTTGGAATGTGATGTTCAAGTAGCTTTCCTTCATTTTAAATAAATGAAGAAAGTAATGACCTGGTATCAATATGCACCATTGCTGGCAGTGACATTTTCTTTTTCAAAATGTAACTGCACACTGGTGTAGGAAAAGGAAGACTGGATTAATTCCATAGGCCGTGCCATAGTCAAGCATTCGAGAAGGTGTGAACCCCTAAAATTCTCACGTTTTATGTAATGTGGTTCCTGAATGTTGTGATGTGTACCACTTGTGTGCTTAAGTTGAGGTGTTTACTGGACATACTGAATGCAATTTCATAGTTTGAACCGTATGATCGATGCTTCTACTGTCACAAAGCTTGGATAGAATTACCTATGTTCTGCAGATAGCAATGATACTGCCATACGTGATGTTTCTGCTGTGAGCTTCCTTCTGTTCGAATTTGCACTCTTACTTATGCAAACCTTTCCTGGCTTGTGGATGCTGCAGTCTTCTTGAATCCGATCAACCCGACTACACAACAAGATGACTTGGCTGGAAGAATCACATTTCGAAGAATTGCTTTGAATGAAAGTGATTGTTGTCAAACAATTTATTGAGCAGCTTCTAGTGTTGTTAATTATGATAAAAGTGCAGTGATTAATATATCACACCTGTGATATCTGTTTGCTTTGTTACAAACAAAGTCATCTTCGGACTGCCATGTTTCATATTCTGGTCAGTAGAATTGTGACTTGGGATTGCCATAACAGAGGGGGGGAATAGATCGATTCATTGACTTGCTTAATCATTGAATTGTCGGTTTTGGTGTCATTGTGCTTGCTGTGTTTGTATTGTTCTTCACAAGGAAATTAGATCGTACAGCGTGAGGCATCCTGATTTAGTTTGGAATATTT
>JAKSDE010000081.1 GCA_022360235.1 Cytophagales bacterium | reverse complement strand
TTTCAACAGCGGTGAGGTCCCCAGCAGGGGAGCAAAAAGTAAGGGATAAGCACGATAAATGACGAACTTAGCCTGTTGCCAAACGCAGCAAAAATAGAATCATCGAGTGTTATTAAGGGTTGACTATGTAATAGGTGTCAAAAAGAACCCGCCGAAATTATACAAAGCGATTAAAAAAAATTGCCTCCCAAGCCCCTATAAGCAGTGTTTGCACCCAAGAGCGCAACAAAGGTCGTCAAGAGGTACGCAAATTATCCGTATATGCTGCTAGCTCAGGTATCGCTGCTGATTGGTTAGTTCTTCAGAGCATTTTAATGGTAGAGCGTCTTGGTTCCCATCAAGGGAGAGAAGTAAGCTCAATCAGCTATTACATTTCGAGCTTACCGGCTCAGGCTCCGGCCTCGTATTTTAGTGCAGGTATACGAGGTGATTGGGAGATAGAAATGCTGCCTTATATCAAGAATACGACGTTTGGCGAGGATAAGTCAAAGTTACGGAAAGGGCATACTCCAAGTAATATGTCTGTGATACGCAACCTTGCCATCAATCTTTTTAGGCATTGGGGGGCTAAATCAGTAGCCCGCAGTATGCGCCAAATAGCACGCGATATCAAAGGGTTAGCGCTATTATTTTAGAATGACCTGGCCCTGGGGTAGTTCCTACTCTGCTAACTTGCCAATTTCTTGGTCAATCATATACAGCCCCATCCCTTCTTCTCCAATGATATCAAATAGTTCCAGCGCTCTTCTAGCTATCATTTCCTCCTCTCTTTGTTCTGTGATAAACCACTGCAAAAAATTGAAAGTACCAAAGTCTTTAATGGAAAGACAATGATCCGCCAAATCATAAATAGATTTTGTTACGTTGATCTCTTGCGTCAGCACACTATCAAAGATGGCTCGTAATGTGTTAAACTGCTGCTTCACAGGTGTTATTTTGGGTTGTAAAGCATGTCCTCCTACATCATTAATATAATGAACCAGCTTGAGCATGTGTGTTCTTTCCTCCTCAGAATGATGGTATAGAAATTTAGCTGAGTGGTCATATCCTTTCCTATCACACCAAGAAGCCATTGCTAGGTAATGGGCAGAAGAAATACCTTCCATCGTAATTTGTTGATTTAATAAGCTTTCAGTCTCTTCAGTCAATGAACGTTTTAGGGTAATTATTTTTTTCATGATTGCTTGTTTTTGATTTATGATTGCCTAAGTATTTTTTTGGCTACACAGGTAAAAGGTTTACT
>JAKSDE010000394.1 GCA_022360235.1 Cytophagales bacterium | reverse complement strand
CTTTTTGACCCTCGAGGTGGATGCATGTGGTAATCCCTTGCCCCGAGAGCAGTGCTTACATCGCAAGCTTTTTGCTGGAGGGGGAGCATCTATAGAAAAGGGCTGTCAAGTCGTGACGTCTCTCAGGTGATGGAAGCGTATTTTGGGTAATCGATCAGTCGAGACACGGTCAATAATCTGGCTGAAAGCTTCCATGCCTTGCGAAAGCAGTGGCAAGAAGTCCCCTTAAATGCCTATTATAAAGTGATTTATTGGGATGCCCTTCTTTCAGTAAGAACTTGGACTTGTAGCTGTGGTATGCAACAAGCCTTAGCGTGCGTTTGGACAAAGTGCTTGTGTAAAGCGTTCTTCTACGGCGATACCTCTTAGCATAGGTACTGTAGCCAAAGGGCAAGTGGATGAACTAGATCCCATAAATAATAATTATACTAGCTTAAGCTATCTATTACAGCAATGATGAAGCTATTTTTTAAATTTTTATCTTTCGTACCACGATTTTTTATTTTTACTTCTTTTACCCTACTCATCTATGCTTGTGCTAATCCTCACATGCCAGAAGGAGGCCCTAAAGATACTATTCCCCCTAAACTTGTTGAATCTTACCCTCCCAACGGCAGTATCCTGTTTAAGGATAATAAAATTGTTTTTACTTTTGATAAGAAAATAGAGGTTCAAGACATTTACAATCAGCTCGTTGTTACCCCTCGATTAAAAAGGCCGAAAAATAAGCCACCCTACACGTATAAAATTAAAAGGCACGGCCGCAGCTTATACATTAAACTCAACAGCCCTCTAGAAGATAGTACCACGTATACTTTTAACCTTAGAGGGGGTGTTAGAGATATAACCGAAGGAAATATTGCGGAAAATCCGTTTGTTGCTTTTAGTACAACAGACTATATAGACACTATGTATGTAGCAGGAAGGGTCTACTACCTCATGACCAATCAACCGGCCGCTAATACATTGGTTTCTCTTTATAGAACGGATAACGATACACTGGATATTTTTAATAGCCCTCCTGACTATTTTACTAGGACGGATGAAAAAGGGAATTTTGAGATTAGCCACGTTAAACAGGATAAGTATAGAATCTTTGCCAGCCATAACGAAAAAGATATCCTTACTACCGATCCCCACACAGAAGCCTATGGCTTTTTAAAGGACACCCTGAACTTAATAGAACCCCTTAAAGACATTGTTATCCCTATATTGAAAGTCGATGTAAGTGATTTTGAGCTTCAAACTAAGCGCGCTGAGGGACAGTATTTCGAAATCAGTTTTAATAAGGCTGTGGTTGATTATACACTTACTTTACTCCGCAAGCCAAGGCGCTTTCGAGAAATGCCTATCCTCTATAGCAACTTAGTAGAAAATGGTCAGACTATTAGAGTCTATAATACACTCAACCTCTTGGATGAAGATATAGTGGCTGCTAAGTTAACGGCTATTGATACGGTTGGTAATCGTATTAATGATACGATCGACATTAATTTTAGAGAAAGTAGTATAAGTAAAGAAGCACTCAAAACATCTTTTAAACCACCTTTTGGTACTAAGATTGACCCCCGCTTTGTCGGTACCTTGAGTTCAAATAAGCCTATTAAAAATGTCATAACAGATAGTATATTTTTCTTGTTAGACAGTCTTCCTATAATTAAAATTAATGAAGAAGATCTTTCTTTTAGCCAGCATAGAGATACTGTTACTATTAACAAACAGCTGAATCTCGAAATGATAGCTAGCATCTTACAAACTGAAGATAAAGACAATACAGATGCGAGCTTTGGATTTTATATGGCTAAAGGCGCTTTCATTACAGTAGATAAAGACAGTAGTGAAGCCATTGACCATAAGTATACGTTTAAAAATCCTAGAGAGCTTGGCGTGATTAAGGGGCAAGTAACTACGAATGCTCCTGGTTTTATCATTCAACTACTGGATAAGAATTATAAGGTAGTAGATGAAATTAGAAACAAAAAGTACTATCAATTCAGTGAGGTTCATCCCGGTAGTTATCAAGTGCGTGTTTTAGTGCTAAAGGATAAAGATGCGGAATGGAGTTTGGGCAATATTAAAAAACTCGAAGAGCCAGGCCCAGTTATATTCTATCCTTCTGAAGTAACTGTCAGAGCTAACTGGGAAATAGAGAATATTGACTTTGAATTTTAATTGACAGCGTATTATGAATTAAAGTGCAACCATTGTTTAACGTCTTCGCTCTTCTCTTACTACTTGGTTGCTTGAACAATTCTAGGGGCTGTAGAATCTTAAAGAATTCTACCAAATTATAGGCCTGTATTGGCTTTAAAAGGAGATTTTTAGAAAAATTAGGGAAGCTTTCTACAGGCCCTTCTATGTTCCTAGTTTTAGGTGGGTTGTATTGAACTGTAGCAAACCCCTTGGCTACTACAAGAGTGTTTGACTGAGGTATTTTCGATGAGGTAATCTTGCCTAGGTTTTGGCACCTTTACCTGTTGAAGCTCCTATGAACCACCCGTTTCCTACCAGGTAATAAGTGTTCTATACTGAAAATAGGTATAAAATAAAGAATCGAAAGTTAATTGACGACACAACTAAGAACAATGCAACAAAAATAGCACCATCGAGCGTTATTAAGAGTCGATTAAGTACTTGATATTTGTAGAGGAGTAACTCCTTTTTGCAAATACAAAATTATTAATTTACTTAGT
>JAKSDE010000292.1 GCA_022360235.1 Cytophagales bacterium | reverse complement strand
TGCCATAAAATTTGATTTTCATAACAACAATTCGGTTCGGAATATAACATCATCACTTTGAAGATGGTTTATAAAGGTAGTCCAATATCTTCATTTGCCATGAGCCACTACCATCATCAAGAAACTTTACTCGAGGCCCTGTCGATAAAAATAGGGTTAAACCTTCCTCTCGACCGGGTGACCAGGACCTTACAATTATCAGTGGAAGAACAAGGTGTCGCGTTTTTTTAAAGATGAATCCAGGTTTTCTTGTAACCGATCGTTCTGTCGTACCTGTCGGCATTCTCTTATGAATAAATCAACAACAGGAGCAAAAAATCAACTTTACCTTTGGCCTGGATTAGGCACTAACCTGGACTCGATAATTGTTTATCAGTTTGATGTTACCTGGGGCAGTTTTGGCTCGTAAGCTTGGTGATCCTTGATGCATTTATGCCTTGGTGTCCCAGCAAGCTTCGCCACCAAGGCACCAAAGCTCAAAGAATCACAAAGGGATCTTCTTTACGTTTTAATCTAGCCAAATTTTTGTATCGAACTCACGTCACTGGGATTCTACCTGTATATCTAGCACTGAAATTAAGGATGCTTTTCCCAAAATAAATACCCTCTTACTTTATTGAAGTTGTTTTTTCTGCCAGGTAAGCGGGTATCGTTCCTAGCCTATCCCGGAGTTGGTATAGGTATAAAGAGGAAGGCTCTACGGCTTGTCCAAACGATTTCACCACCCCGGCATTCATAAATGAAGTTCCCTCTCCCTGGAATCCCACAATCACCGGGTTAACAGCCGTTAGCGGCCCATACCTATCCCCTGGCGTATCCTCCATTAAATCCCAAAAGTCAAACCCAGGCCGCGGGCGGGCAGTTTGTGTGAAATTCCAAAAAACTAACCCTACGGAATGGTTTGGCAAATTCGTGTAATTGGCACCATGACTCGTCCGGCCCACACTGTCTCCGTCAAAGCCTGCCATTACACATTGATCCCACAGTGTAAACCTTGGAACATTACCGTGTGCATCTATTCCGCGATTGATCCCTTCAAAACGTAAAATAACTGTACCCACCGCCTCATGAGAAGAATCCGGGCCATGCCATTGGTTGGCATCATCTCGGCAATAAGCGATCAATGTTCGGCTACTTCTTGATGCTACAAAACTACTGTGACCTCCGTTACCGACTACCCTGCTATTGAGCATGGTACCTGTTAGGGAATTAGAGAAAGATACGGCCACGTTTACATTTGCAAAGACGCAATTCCTAACCCAGGAATTGTGGGTTTTGGCCATGTTAATTGCCGTAAATCCGCCATCATGGTAGGCGTTTTTATGATGTACAAAGGGCTCATAAAAGTTCCCTTCAAACCTGATATCTTCAAAACCGCAATGCGTTATAAAATCAACCTTAACAAACTTCCAGGGCTCTTTTCTATCCATATCGATGAGCACAGGGGCCCTGAAAGTGACTTTCTTTCCTGAAACACCTGCTACCTCATGGATCTCATGAACTGCAGCTCCCTTTTCGTTGATGGTAGTCCATAGATCCCTGGTCTTTTTACCCGCTAGTAACCGATCATTTAAAAAAGTGCCCTGTGCTTTGATGAACAACAGGTCTCCTTTTTTAAGGCCGTGAGTGCCTCCAAATAATATCGATTTATCTCCCTGTTTGACATCTTTCACTAGGGGGGCATCAATGGTCCTAGTAGCGCCTTTTCCTTTAAATACGAGCATTGGTGGCGTGGTCCAAAGTTTCTTGGGGTCCTTTGGGTCAAGCGCTTCTTTCATATGGATAATGGTTCCATTTTCTCCACTACCCGTTCCTTTGAGTATTACATTGCTTGATTTTATAAGGATGCCATTCTTATTGCCCTTGGTGTCATTAACAATGTATTTTCCCGCACCAAAAAGCACCACTCCTCCCTTTATTTCAGCCCGATCAATTGCCTTTTCTATGGCTTCCTGGTCAGAAATATCATCGTTGGCGACAGCTCCGAAATCTTCAACGTTAAATACAGGCAAATCATACTCGGTAGGAAGCTCACTTTCGCCAAAATCATAACCTGCGTAAGAGTAATCTACCAGGTCTAATTGTTCTAATATACCTTCGTCAGCCTGGGCCTTACCAGGTGAAGCGCAAGAAACAAATACTACGGCAATGAATAAGGAAGAAATAGCTTGGTTCGCTTTCATGTTATGGTTATTTGTCATTAAAAATTGCCTCGGTAAGATGGTTTGCATTTCCTATGCATTCTTTCGAAAACCTTTGAAGGTTTGATCCGGGATATCGCTAGTGAGGGGGAGATAGTACAAACCGGGCTGGTAAACGAACATATCGATATCAGCTTCTAAACTGTCCGTGGCGTTTCTTACCCATTTTCTTCCCGATCCATCGTAAAGCACACATTGAAGAGGAACGGTCCTGTTCGCCAGG
>JAKSDE010000160.1 GCA_022360235.1 Cytophagales bacterium | reverse complement strand
TGAAATGAAAGCTCATTGTACATGAGCATGAACTAGACATCAAGCTGGAAAAATTCAGAAGAATAATCAAGGCTTCAGAAAACTTTCAAATGAAGGTGGCATGTGTGTAGCATGGGTAGCTTAATCAAACCATGGGATTTGAAAAGTTTTGAAACACAAAGCTCAATAACTACCTTTCTACAACATACACCTTGAAAAAAGCAGCTGAATCAAAACGATCTACCAAACTAATGCTCAAGAGACTCGGTTATGTTAAATCTGGCCATCCATTATTTGAATAATCCGACTACATCATTTTATCACATTACAATAGCGGCACTGCTTCCAAAGCTGTTGTTTAATCCGGCTCTGCATTGAAAACTTGGATGATATGACAATAACATACAAACACAAGCATGAAAACGGAGCAATGCATTTATTCCTGGAAACCATACTTTTTAAAGACGCAGTCCATGTCACTTGGCTAAAATACAACATTTAAAACTGCCATCATAGTTTGTGCCAAATACTTTTCGCAATGAGCTTCAGTACAAATCATTTCCTATCAATATAATCAGCGCAGACCATCCCGTGAAGGGATGTGAACCCTTTCCTCGACCAGTTCTATCATTATACTGCTCCCAAATGTATCCCGTTCTTATATACTCTGAAACAACAGTTCGCAGTAAATTCAGCTTCAGCTGTGAGTAAGCCTGTTGTACCTTCTCTTGAAATGGCCCATCCATCTTGCTGTACTTGTAAAGAGAACGCAGTGCTAGAAAATTCATGTTGATCCAAATCGATCCTCGCCAATAGGGCGGGTCGTCTGGTGTATTGTACTGCATGTAGAAGGAGCTTGAGTTTGCTAGTGAGCGGAGTCCATAATCCGACCACAAAAGGTCTGGCTTCTGTAAGAGGTCGATCTGATTGGAGAGCATGATGTCATCAGGATCAAACAGTTGCATAAACAATGGGAAAAGGGAAACATAGCCAAAATGTGGCACGAATCTTGGCATGGGGGTGCTG
>JAKSDE010000524.1 GCA_022360235.1 Cytophagales bacterium | reverse complement strand
TTTTATTTAAATAATTACACTCTGCTAATCTAAAGGAGGTCTATCGAGCAACTTTTTGACGGGGAAAGGCGTGTTTTCTACAATCCCCTATCGAAACCAGGAACTAAGAACTAGGAATTAAGAACCAGGAACTAGGAACTAATGGAATGCTTATCAGTAAGACCCTTCAACAACGTGTAGAAATTTCTGCAACAGGTTGGTATAAGCAATAAAAAAATTTGGTAGTGTAATAATCTTTGTTTATATTTACGACTAAGTCTCAGAGGTCTATTAGATTTTCAAAAATACGAAGTTAGATTATACCATGTTTTTTATAGTGTGTGGTTTTCAGTAAGATCTCTGAGACTTTTTTATTTACAAAAATACCCCTGAAAATAAATCACCCCATCGCCCAATCACCTCATCACTCAAAGGATGATTTTATGCGAAGTCTACAGTATAGAATCTCCCGCTATTCTTTTTTCCTTCTATAGACTGTTGGACAATGAGGTGGGCAACAGTAACAAGATTCCTAAGCTCACCTAACTGTGTAGTCGCCCCTTAACAAGTATTAAACACGGTGTTTTACACTTAAAATCACTCTCTTAGCTCACAAAAACTCATGTATAGCGTAGCCATATTGGCAAGAAAAACCTGTATGGCATCACAAAACTTTGCCAAAAAATAGATAGATTCGAGACTGTTGCAAAACTAGGTTACACCCCTTCTTGATAGGCTATATGAGCAGATTTTAGTGCGTTTTGCAGCAGTCCAAGATCCGCCTTTGAAAAATGGCGTTCAGAGGGCTGTAGAAAACGAGGCAGGAATTGCTTCAATTCAGTCATTGTTTACCCGTTTATAGTCAAATACGATGCGCAAGGAGGTCTATTGAGCAACTTTTTGACGGGGAAAGGAGTGTTTTCTACAACCTACCTAAAACTCAGAACTCGAAGCGGAATATAGGGTAATAGCACTTGATAGGCTTGATGAATTTATTCAGCGGGGGATGATCTTTCTTTGGCTCAATTTGTACCTGTACTTTTTTAATCTTTCGCGCATCAACCGCCGTAATTGTAAAAATAAAATGATGATGGTTTATTTTTTCACCAACTTGAGGCAAGGAGCCATGAATTTCTAGTAGAAGTCCTCCTAATGACTCGCTCTCTCCTTTTACTTCTTCAAAAATAGATGGATCTTCTCCCACCACTTTACAGAAATCGTTTAAAGAGATTTTACTTTCAAATACAAAAGTTTTTTTATCGATTTGGTTATAGATGACCTCATCTTGATCAAACTCATCTGAAATATCCCCTATGATTTCTTCGATAATATCTTCCATAGTAATGAGCCCTGATGTACCTCCATATTCATCCACAATAATGGCCATGTGTATCCTTTTCCACTGAAATTCAAGAAGTAAGCGATCTATTTTTTTATTCTCTGGTACAAAGAAGCACTTACGTAACAAAGATTGCCATTGAAAATCTTCATTTTTATCCAAATAGGGCAATAAGTCTTTTGTATAGAGAATCCCTTCGATTTTATCCATTGTTTCTCTGTACACAGGCAACCTTGAATAGCCTGACTTGTTGACTATGTCCATCAGCTCATGGAAATTCGTTGCTATATCAATAGCTGTAATATCCATGCGGGAACGCATAACTTGCTTGGCAGTTAAAGTACCAAAGTTGACAATCCCCTTTAGGATTTCTTTTTCCTCTTCTGAAGCTTCTTTTTCTGTAGTGAGTTCAAGTGCTTTATTCAATTTATCTATGGACAGGGCATAGCCTTTTTTAGTAAAGCTTTTTTCAAGAAAGTTGCCCATGCCCATAAGCAGGCCAGAAAGTGGCTTTAAAGCTGATACCGAGAGAGTTATAAAATTGGCAAAAAGTTTCGCAAAGCGCAGGTTATTTTGATTAGCATAAGTCTTAGGCATTACTTCACCAAACAGTACAATGATTACTGCAGTGAGAATCGTATAACCCAACAAAATCAATCCATGGATAGACTCTACACCAAAAAGCTTCCATAACATATAAGTCGAAAGTGTAACAAAGGCCACATTGATTAAATTGTTTAAAATCAAAATGGTTGCTAATAAGCGTCTAGGATCTTTGAGAAGGTGTAAAATCTTCTGCGCTTTGGACTCTTTAGCGCGCTTACAATGCATAATTTGCTTGTGAGAGAGTGAGAAAAAGGCTACCTCACTCCCTGAAATAATGGCAGAGCTAAGTAGCAATCCTATCAAGGCTAACCCACTGAATAAATAAAAAGCTAAATCATACGCATTTAGCAAAGTCAGGGAAACAACTAGGCGGCTCAACTTTTAGTGGCTTGGGTAAAAACTACAACGATTATTTAAAAGCGATCATCTTCTCTTGCTTGCTTGTCCTTTTTCTATTCTAGCCTTTAGCTTGTACTTTTGTAAAGGTATAGGAGAACAAGTTACTTAATAAATTTAAAAATTTTTACTTAATCTACCTATACTAAACTACTATATACATGAAAAAAATAGTGATTCTTGGTGCAGGTGAAAGTGGCACAGGAGCAGCTTTATTGGCCAAAGCAAAAGGCTTAGCGGTGTTTGTCTCTGATGCAGGAAAGATTGCTTCGCACTACAAAGAAGAGTTATGCGACCATAATATTGCTTTTGAAGAAGGGGGCCATTCCTGGGAAAAAGTACGCACGGCAGATGAAATTGTCAAAAGTCCGGGCATACCAGATTCCCGCTCCCTCATTCAGGCGATTAAAGAAGCAGGCATCCCTATCATTGGTGAAGTTGAACTAGCAGCACGCTATGCGAAAGCCTTCCTAATCGCTATTACAGGTACAAACGGCAAAACAACGACTACGCACTTAACTTACCACTTACTCAAAGCGGTAGAGCTCAACGTAGGTATGGCAGGTAATATGGGACAAAGCTTTGCCCGACAGGTCATCAAAGATAAGTTTGACTACTATGTGCTTGAGCTCAGTAGTTTTCAACTGGAAGGAATGCGCAACTTCAAAGCTAACATTGCTGCGTTATTAAACATCACTCCAGATCATCTGGATCGGTATGGCTACCAGTTTGCCAATTACATCCATGCTAAATTCAGCATCCTCCAAAACATGACGGCTAACGATCATTTCATTTATTTTCAAGAAGATCCGAACATTCAGGATTATCTAAAAGCAACTTCAATCGTACCAATAAAGCATCCTATCTCTTTCATAAGTAGTCCCTCTAAGGGCGCTTATGAACAAAATGGTCGTCTCTATTTTGCCCTAGCTAAGAAGCCTTTTAGCATTCCTGTTGATGCTACGCCACTGGTAGGAAAGCACAACTGGCTTAATACGATGGTGGCTATTGCTATCGCTAGTTTAGTGGACATTGATCAAGCTAGTATTACTACTTCCCTGAAAACCTTCCAAGGCCTTCCCCATCGTTTAGCATGGGTAGCTACCATTCGGGGAATCGATTTCTACAATGACGCTAAAGCGACTAATGTAGAAGCAGCCTCTGTGGCTTTGTCTAGTTTTGATCAATCTATTATCTGGATAGCTGGAGGACAAGATAAGGGCAATGATTACACCTCCCTCCAGCCGATTGTAAAAGCTAAGGTAAAAGCGATTATTTGTTTAGGAAAAGATAATACATCGCTACGTAAAGCCTTTGAAGGGGTAGTACCTGCTATCTACGAAACACAACATGTGGAAGAAGTGATTAAGCTAGCCCTTTCCTACGGTAAATCTGGCGACGTGGTGTTGCTTTCGCCTGCATGTGCTAGCTTTGATTTATTCAACAACTTTGAAGAACGAGGAGAATGCTTTGCACAAGCCGTTTATCAAGCTAAAAAATTTTGGTGTATTTAATTTGTATATATAGACTGTACCCTAAAAGGTCAACTTCAACTAAGACAATATACTATCTATTTTTTTGATGGGCACTAAGTCAATATCCGAGTAGCTTCCCTCTTGTTCCCCATTATAAACTAGCTAGTCGGCCCTGAAGTATTCCAAAAATCATTGATTTGATTGAAGTAGCTTTGTTTTTTGCTAAAAAATGAGTAATTTAACCCAACAAAAATTGCAAGGAATAGCAGGGTACACCTACAAAACCTTGCAAATAATGACACCTAAAAATCATGAAGCCCAAACGCATTAACAACCTGCAAGAAAACTTGTTTGAACCTAGAATTTCAAGCATTATTGACCCTAAAAATCCATTGAAGCTCCTAGCAGACCAAATAGACTGGACTGTATTTGAAAAAGAGTTTGACCGAATCTACTCCAAAGCCAAGGGGCAGCCCCCTAAGCCCATCCGCCTTATGGTCGGCCTGTTCATGCTACAGCATACTACCGGGGTTTCTGAGGAGCAAGCTGTGGCCATTTGGGCTGAAAACCCCTATTGGCAGTACTTTGGTGGCTATGACTATTTCTGTTGGAAAGCGCCTTTGGATGCCAGTACGATGGTCAGATGGCGGCAAAGACTCAAGGCATCAGGCATGGAAAAGATCTTACAGGCCACCATAACACAAGCGGTTCAAATAGGCGTGGCTAAACAGCGAGACTTCAAAAAAGTTATTGTAGATACCACAGTCATGGAAAAGCATATTGCTTACCCCACCGATAGTAAGCTCTTGAATAGAGCGCGCCAAAAACTGGTTACTTTGGCTAAGCGCTATGGCCTTCAGCTTCGCCAAAACTACAATCGTGTGTCTAGCGCACTGGTGCGTAAAATCAGTGGTTATGCTCATGCCAAGCAATACAAACGGATGAAAAGAGGTGTCAGGCAGCTAAAAACGTACGTGGGAGGTGTGGTGAGAGAGGTTGAAAGACAGCTTGTCAAGTTGCCAGAACAAGCCGTTTCGGTCTTTACGGACTTATTAGGTCTTTCAAAGCGACTTCTCCAACAAGAAAGACATAGTACTCACAAATTATACAGCATGCATGAAGCGCATGTTTATGTGGTGGCCAAAGGCAAAGCGCATAAACGCTATGAGTATGGGTGTCAAGTGTCCCTTGCCGTTACCCATAAACAGGGTCTAGTAGTCAGTACTCAAGCCCTTTCCACAAATCAATATGATGGGCACAGTTTATCCAGTAGTCTGAAACAAGCTGAACTACTCACCGGTGTTCCTATTGAACAGGCCTTTGTTGATAAAGGCTATAAAGGGCATGGTATTGAAGATAAGTCAGTTTACCTCTCTCCCGGTAAGCGTAATATGACGCGTAGCCTTAAAAAAGCAATCCGTGGTCGTTCCGCTATAGAACCGCTGATAGGTCCTATGAAAAATGATGGAAAGCTGGGCCTGAATTACCTAAAAGGTGTAATCGGGGATGAGCTAAATGCTGTTTTATGCGCTGTGGGTCATAATATGCGGATGATCTTGACTAACCTGCAGCCCTTGTAGGTAAAATACCCCAAATAATCCTAAGCCAAGAGCTCAAAAAGTAAGCAGGGCTAAACACCCAAAAGTTGTGCTAAGATGAGGGCTACTTTTTTGTGCTAACTCCCTTAGAAAATATTACTTCAGGGCCGACTAGATAGCCTTTTTCACTTTTAGAAAGTTTACAAAAGTAGCGCACGCTTTTGATAAAATCCTTTTGAAAGGTTACGCCTGATTTTATTTCTACAGCACGCAATTCACCACCACGCTCTACGAGTAAGTCCACCTCATGCCCTGTTCTATCTCTCCAAAAATATAGATGCCCAGGAAGTCCTTGATTAAGCCGTCTTTTCAAGAATTCTAAAATGACAAGATTTTCAAATAGCGCACCTTTCAAATAATGGGTATCTAGCTGACCTTCTTGTTCAATACCAAGTAGTGTACAGGCTAATCCTGTATCATAGAAATAAATTTTGGGCATTTTAATCAACCGTTTATTAAAGTTTTGGTAATAAGGCTGCAAGAAAAAAATAAGGTAACTAGCTTTGAGGGTATTGAGCCAATGCCGGGCTGTGGTATGTGAAATACCACAATCTTGAGCAAGCGAAGAAAAATTCACGACTTGCCCTATTCTACCGGCACAGAGTCTAATAAAATTTTGAAACAGCTCATAGTTCTCTATGTTTTTGAGTTGCCTGACGTCACGCTCTATATACGTTTGAATGTAGCTAGGATAAAAATACAAGGGCTGCATACTCAGGTGATGTAATCCTGGATATCCCCCTTTAAAGATCATTCTCCAACTATTTTCAGGCATTCCAAGTTCCGATAAGCTCAAAGGAAGCAAGGTAACCATGCCTATAAGGAAGCCTTTAATAATTTTGACAAGAGCTCTAGCCAGGAGTTCGCGCGAGAAAAGTTGCAGGAAGTAGCCAGGAAATGGGAAGGTAGCTATGGTAGTGTGGTGAAAAAGTTAACAGAGGAAGAGTTTATCCATGATTATTTGACGTATCTCTGCTATCCAGTAGAAGTGAGGGGTCAACTCTACACGACCCATTCGCTGGAGAATCTGAATAGGCCAATCCGGGGAGTGACCAAAAGTAAAGTTAGTTTTGCTAAATCCGAGAATCTGTTAGATTTAGTGTATATGGTAGTCAAAGACTTTGAATCGAATAATTGGCAGAAATATGCGGTGAATACCTTTCAATACTGGCCAAGAAATACACAATTATTATGA
>JAKSDE010000084.1 GCA_022360235.1 Cytophagales bacterium | reverse complement strand
CTTCCTCTAAAGCGCTTACGGCGGGCCCACCACCATCTCATTCACAGCATGCAAAGAACGTTTTCGTTCTCTACTTCGTGACACACTCACCCCCGAGCCGCGGGCTCGACCTTCGAGGTTAGCGTTTTCGAGGCCAGCTATGTGTTCGTTTTCACTACGACCTAATACTTCGCCTCACCCTGAGGTGAGTTTGTCGGTAGGCTTCAACCTCTTGATTTCTGGCTATGCTGCTACCCAAGCTACAGGTTTTGGACTTTTAACCTGGCAGGGCTATCTCCTGCTGAAAATACCAGCCTTTGCTGGACACACAACTCAGAACTCAGATTAGCTTTGTCATGCGGAATATAGGTTATGAGCTTTTAACTTGCTAATTTGCTGTTCGATGAAGGTATCTTCAATTTTCTCAAAAAGTAAAGTAGGTGCTTTAATTTTTCTTCCTGGTTGTAAAAGATGAGTGTTACCTGCATCATCCCACATCAACTCGTTTAGTTGAAGCATGGCGCGTAGCTTTTTACTTGTAAAAGGTAGGAACGGCTCAGCCAAGATAGCCATGGTAGCAATAAGCTGTAAAGTAAGGTTAAGAATAGTTTTTACACGACCTACATCATGCTTTATAAGCTTCCAGGGTTCTGTATCTGCTAAATATTTATTACCTATTCTCGCAAGTTCCATCAATAGCTGTATGCCTTCTTTAAATTTAAAATGCGCTATAGCATCCCCTATTTGATCAGGCCTCTTTTTTATTTGGTTTACAACTTCTTCATCAATTGATGTAATGTGCATCCTCTCAGGCACTATACCGTCAAAGTATTTGTGGGTTAAAACAAGGCTTCTATGAATGAAATTTCCTAGAATAGCTACTAATTCATTATTGTTTTTCGCTTGAAAGTCTTTCCAACTAAAATCACTATCCTTAGCTTCTGGTGCATTAGCACAAATTACATATCGGAGTACATCTTGTTTGTTGCTAAAGTCTACTAGATATTCATGTAGCCAAACAGCCCAGTTTCGAGAAGTTGATAGCTTATTTCCTTCGAGATTTAAAAACTCATTGGCTGGAACATTCTCTGGTAAGATAAAGTCGCCATGTGCTTTTAACATGACAGGAAAAATAATACAGTGAAAAACAATATTATCTTTCCCTACAAAGTGAACGAGTTTTGTTTTTGGATCTTTCCAAAAAGGCTCCCAGTCTTGATTATTTGTAGCTGCCCATTCTTTTGTGGCACTAATGTAGCCAATAGGTGCATCAAACCAAACATATAGCACTTTACCTTTGGCTTCCTGTAAGGGTACAGGCACGCCCCAATCTAGATCTCGCGTAACGGCTCTAGGCCGCAAGCCTTGATCAATCCACGACTTACATTGCCCATATACATTCTTCTTCCATTCTTGATGGCCTTTAATAATCCAGGACTTCAACCAATCTTCATAGGTATCTAAAGGAAGGTACCAATGTTTTGTAGCTTTCAAGGTTGGCTTCTTACCACTTAAGACCGACTTGGGGTTAATGAGTTCATTAGGGCTTAAGGTAGTACCACATGACTCACACTGATCACCATAAGCCTCTTCATAATTACATCG
Organism: Cytophagales bacterium; assembly: GCA_022360235.1. GTDB lineage: Bacteria > Bacteroidota > Bacteroidia > Cytophagales > Amoebophilaceae > JAKSDE01. Next base: position 5,874 of record JAKSDE010000084.1, on the reverse strand, counting down.
AGGACATGTTCCTTTTATATATCTATCAGCCAGAAATTGTTGGTGTGCTTGATCGTAAAACTGTTTCGTTTCATGTACTTCAAAAATGCCTTTTTCATATAGCTTTATAAAAAAATCTGAAGCCGTCTTTTGATGAAGTTTGGAAGAGGTTCGAGAAAATATGTCAAAGCTAATACCAAAATCTTCAAAAGTCTTTCTGTTAAGTGCGTGATAACTATCGACCACCTGCTGTGGAGAAATACCTTCTTTTTGAGCGCTGATTGTTATAGGCACGCCATGTTCGTCTGAACCACCTATGAAAACAACCCGTTCCTTTTTACTCCGTAGGTATCTTGCATAGATGTCTGCGGGTAGATAAGCACCTGCTAAATGGCCGATATGAATAGGGCCATTGGCATAAGGAAGTGCTGCAGTGACTGTGTAACAGAAAGCTTTCTTTTTATAAGAGGGCATAGCTAACTTTTATTCTCGGCGAAGTTAAACTTTTTGCGCTGTATAAAAAAGCGGCGTTTATAAGCAATTTTTATCAACTTTTCACTCAAAGATAAGTCAATAAGGAAATTTTAACCTAACAAATATGCCCAAAATTTATCACTTTTTTAAACAATTTTGTCTAAATGAGCACTTTTTTGATTTTTTTCTTGTAAATAACATGGTAAATATTATATATTGGTAATAGCTTTTTAGAAACACGAGTATTAAAACAGAAAAATTAAAATAAATCCTTTTGTATATACATAATCTTCTAGCAATTAATCTTTACTAAAATGATAATTACTGACTGCTACAACCCAAATTGTAAGACTAAAGTTAAAACGACAATGCAAGATATTTTGGAAAAAAAAATCGTCTACTGTAAACCGTGTAGGAGAAAGCTAAAGGTGCCCATAGCTAATATGCCTCCTATAAAGAAACAGCAAAAAGGAGTATACGCGGGCATATAACTTGCGTTTGATACGAAGGTTCTAGTAATCAGTGTGTTAGTGAATACGACTTTCTAAAAAATTAGAAAGGGCCTCGTGGTTTATTATAAATGTCTGATTACTAATGAGTCGACTCCTAATAACGCACGGGGCTCCATTTTTGATGCGTTTTGCATCAGGCTAAGTTCTTAAGTTCTAAGTTTCGAGTTCCTGGTTTCGGTGCGACGTGAAGTCATGCAAATAATTGTTCTGCTAGGACAGAACGCACTATGCTACTAGTGGTATTCTATCGATACATGCGGGACTGGTAACGGTCTGGTGTGAAGCGATCGACACAAGGTACCCTTGCTGAAGGCACTATGAAATCGTCAGAGGCCATAGTACCTGCTAGTACGGTGCGGGTAAGGGGCTAGAATGAGTGGTAAGGTTAACCCAGGTGTGCGACACGAGGCGCCATTAGGAGAGCGCTCATATAACCAGATAGGGCCGCTTCTATGCCCTATTGCTAACTGGACGGTGCGAAGCGGGTAACTGCTTGGTGCGAAGCCTCCAGTAAAGCCCAACCAAAATAGTGAGAGGACACCAAATGGCGGCAAGGCAAAATTGGACGAGGTTGAACAGAGGTGAATCTTCAATATAAAGTACCGTTATAACCAAGTTGTGAAATCATAGGATACGCAACCAGAAGCTAGGGTTCGATCCCAATTGCTAAAGAAGAGCTTGAGTTCTTTAGGAAAGACGCCAATGCTTCGGTACATAGAAGGGTGTGTCACGACGCAATAAACGGAAACGTTGTTTGCCTGCTGTAAATGAGATGGCGGAGGGCCCGCCGTAAGCGCTTTATAGGAAGAGCTTACAAACCGCACTAGGAACTCAGAACTAAAAACTTAGTCTGTTGCAAAACGCATCAAAATCCGCTCATATAGTCTATAAAGAAGGAATATAACCTAGTTTTGCAACAGTCTCGTATTATAAAACAACATTAGTTTATCGTTGAGAATTCTTTCAACAACCTGCGGTTTACATTTCAATGAAGGGGCGGGAAGGCCTTCTTCAAATTTTTTATTAGAAACAAAAACGCGGGCTTCATCCCAAGATCCTTGCTGTATAAATTCATGGAGCAACCTACTACCTCCTTCAACAATTAATGACTGAATTTTTCTTTTATAGAGATCTTTCAACAGGTTAGCTAAAAAATTCTTTTCTAAGAGTTTTACATACTCCAGATTAAGCAATTTTTTTGCTTTACGACAATTATAACAGAGGGTGGGCTGCGATTGGTCAAATAAGTGCAGCGAGGTAGGTAAACGTAATTGTCGATCAATAAGGAGTCGTAAAGGATGCTTTCCAGACCAGTGTCTTACACTAAGTTGAGGGTTATCATACAAAGCTGTGTTACTGCCTACTAAAATAGCATCTTCCTCACTTCTCCATTGATGAACGAGCATAGTAGATAACTCATTACTGATCCAGGGAGTAGCATAATTTTTTTGCGCCATAAATCCATCTGCTGTTTCGGCCCACTTTAGAAGTATGTAAGGGCGCTTTTTTTGGGCGAAAGTAAAGAAAGACCTGTTCAACGCTTCTCCCTCTTTTTTCAATACTCCCACCACTACCTCGATGCCAGCCGCTTTTAATTTTTGGACACCCCTTCCTTGAACCAGTGGATGGGGATCTACATTTCCTATAAAAACTTTTTTGACTTGGTGCTGGATAAGCAATGCAACACAAGGGGGTGTTTTCCCAAAATGGACACAAGGCTCTAGGTTGACATAAACAGAACTTTCAGATAAGCGGTTTTTGTCTATTACACTGTTGATCGCATTAACTTCAGCATGGGGACCACCAAACGCTTGATGCCAACCTTCGCCAATTATACTACCTTTGTGTACAATAACGCACCCTACTAACGGATTGGGACAGGTATGCCCTTTTCCTTTAGCTGCCAATTCAAGTGCTCTATGCATGAATAGCTCATTCATAAGGGAGAAGGAAAATAGACAAACATATTTATCTTGACTTCTTGCAGCAGGAACAAAGATTTATGAAACATAATAAAAAAACAACTTTGACAGGAAAAAATTTATAGAGGGGCTGTAGAAAACATACCTTTCCCCGTCAAAAAGTTACTCGATATACCCCTTTAAGCACCGTATTTGAATATAAGAGAGTAAACAATGACTGAATTTAAATAATTCCTACCTAGTTTTCTACAGCTCCATAAAGGAACGATGCCCTACCCATGCTGTGCTTGTGGGTTTTTATTGTATTTTTGTAGCGTTCTGCAAAGTTTTCTGAAGTTAATGAAGTCCATAATTTTTCAACAAGGATGATCTTTTCGTACCAGCTGCTCGTGCGTAACAATAGTGACTTGATGAGGAGATGACATAATCTGTTTTTTAAATTAAAAGCGTGAATAATGATCCAAATTTAAGTAATTCTTGCCTAGTTTTCTACAGGTCCTTTATGGATACCTCTGTTCCAAGTGGAACAAATTTTTGATTGTTGATCAATATTACATGATGTTTCACGTGAAACATTCATTAATACGCGTTTAATGCGTAAACATTGATGAATAGTTTTGCTGTCCTTCTAAGGTTTTGGTAGTAAACCATTGTTGAAAAGATTTGTAGAAAGTATCGATAATACAGAAAGTATTGATTAACTTACCATCTTAAAAAATGGACATAAGAAGTTGAGATTAAAGTTTAAAAAATACAATCAAATTATCAGTACTATAAGCGTCAACCTTGCATCAATTAAATAAGCGAAAATTATGTTTCCAAGCTATGATATAATCGTTGTAGGAGCTGGGCATGCTGGCTGTGAAGCAGCTATGGCAGCAACCAAAATGGGTTCTAAAGTACTTTTAGTAACCATGAATATGAATACAATCGCCCAGATGTCATGTAATCCCGCTATGGGAGGTATTGCCAAAGGACAAATTGTTCGGGAAATCGATGCTTTAGGAGGGATGTCAGGCATCATCTCTGATAAGACGATGATCCAGTTTCGTATGCTTAACCGTTCTAAAGGACCTGCTATGTGGAGCCCACGAACACAAAATGATCGTATGCGCTTTGCAGAAGAATGGCGACTAGCTCTTGAAAAGACACCTAATGTCGATTTCTGGCAAGAAATGGTAAAAGAAATTATTGTTGACAATGGGAACGTAGTAGGTGTCAAAACCGGTATGGGCCTGGAAATAAGAAGTAAAGCAGTAATTCTTACCAATGGAACTTTCTTAAATGGTGTTATCCATATTGGCCAGAAACAATTCGGCGGTGGAAGAACAGGAGAAAAAGCAGCTACCGGCCTAACCACCCAACTCATACAACTAGGTTTTGCGTCTGGGAGAATGAAAACAGGAACACCTCCTCGGGTGGATGGGAGAACGCTAGACTATAGCAAAATGGAAGAACAAAAAGGTGATGAAGTGCCTGGTAAGTTTTCTTTTCTCGATACAAAGCCGCTCGAACAACAAAAAAGCTGTTATATCACCTACACTAATAAAAAAGTTCATGAAATTTTAAAGACAGGTTTTGATTACTCTCCTATGTTTAACGGTCAAATAAAAGGTCAAGGGCCTAGGTACTGCCCTTCTATAGAAGATAAAATCAACCGTTTTTCGCATAGAGAAAGGCACCAGATTTTTGTAGAACCAGAAGGATGGAATACCATCGAAATCTATGTGAATGGCTTTTCCACTTCATTGCCAGAAGCCGTACAATATGCAGCGCTTAAAGAAATTCCAGGCTTTGAATATGCTAAAATGTTTCGCCCTGGCTATGCTATTGAATATGACTATTTTCCACCTGTTCAACTGAAACAAACGCTAGAAACACGTCTTATCGAAAATCTTTACTTCGCAGGCCAAATTAATGGTACCACAGGCTATGAAGAAGCAGCGTGCCAAGGTTTAATAGCAGGTATCAATGCCCATAGAAAAATGAATGACTTTGAACCCTTCATTCTAGCAAGGTCTGATGCTTACATTGGTGTGTTGATAGATGACCTGGTTTACAAAGATACGAAAGAGCCCTATAGAATGTTTACTTCAAGAGCAGAATTTAGAATTTTATTACGACAAGACAATGCGGACCTACGTTTAACAGCAATGGGGCATCGCATTGGCTTAGCAGATGATCAACGTTTGGCAAAGGTAATCACCAAGAAAAATGCTATTGATACCTTACTGAATGAATTAAAAATGTGGAGACTTAATCCAGAACACGTCAACATAGTTCTTAAAGAAATTAAGAGCGCTACCTTAAAGGAAAAGCAGTCTGTATACCAACTACTGAAACGACCAGAAATCACTATACAGTCGCTCTACGCTTTAGAGGAGCCACTAGCTAAATATTTACAAAGCTATGACAGTACGTTACTAGAGCAAGTGGAAATACAAATTAAGTATGAAAGCTATATCCAAAAAGAGAAAGAATTGGTTTCTAAAGTAAGGAACTTAGAAAATTATCATATTCCTTCCACTTTTAACTACAACCGTTTGAGAGCGCTATCGGCTGAGGGAATGGAGAAACTAAAAAAGATCAGGCCCAGGACGCTCGGCCAGGCTTCTAGAATTAGTGGCGTTTCACCAGCAGATGTTTCTATTTTAATGATCTATATGGGAAGATAGTTGAAGTCTTACAAAGTACGGTTGCTTATATCTCATTAAAAAATTAAGTGAAATTCTCCAACGATAACCTTGTTACTCATATTCCATTTTTTGAGAATACACTTCAATATAGTAATTCATGTTGAATTAAGGATTTTTAAGTTTCAGAAGAGAACGATTGAAAAATACTTCAAGAGGCTCCAATACATTCAATACTCTACTCAATCAATGAACCGCAACAATTAGTCAATGCTGTGTTTTTTACACTTAAAATGACTATTTTAGCTCACAAAAACTCATGCATAGCATAGTAATATTTGCAAGAAAACCCTT
>JAKSDE010000260.1 GCA_022360235.1 Cytophagales bacterium | reverse complement strand
TCCTGAATGGGGGGGGAGATTTGACTTTTCAGCACGGTTTCCAAAAAGCCGATTAACACCTTTTTATGCTTTTTGTTGCCAAAAATATGCTTAAAAGCAAAGTCATTCTTGGGATCTAAAAAACACTTCATGATGCTTATGGTATCTCCTATTTCAATTGCTTACTCAAAAAATCCCTTGGCTGGGCTATCACTTTTTGCTTACGCTATGGTTCTAGCCTCAAATTTACTACTTTTTTGGTATTTCTACTAGTGTTTTGGCTGTTTAAGCGCTGAAAGACAAGTTCTTAGTTTCTAGTTCCGAGTTTAGGTGGGTTGTATTGAACCTTATCAAACTCCACCTAAAACTAAGAACTTAGAATCTTTTTGTGCTATATTTGCATGATACTTGAGCAGCGACTGCCATAGAAATAACTTTTATTCCTTTAAAATAATTAAAAATTTACGAATCTATGTTATCAAAAACTCCTATTTTGGTAGCCGAAGGTGACGGCATCGGACCAGAGATTATGAGGGCTACACTAAGAATTTTAGAAGCAGCAGAAGTACAAATTGAACCACAATTTATCGAAATAGGTGAGAAAGTTTATTTAAATGGGTATCCCGCAGGGATTCGACAAGAAGCATGGGATGCTTTACGATCTACCAAAGTTTTTTTAAAGGCTCCTATCACCACTCCACAAGGGAGTGGGTATAAGAGTCTCAACGTCACTATTCGGAAAACACTGGGCTTGTTTGCTAATGTACGGCTTTGCAAGTCTTTTCATCCCTATATCCGTACGAAGCATCCGAAGTTAGACCTAGTCATCATCCGAGAAAATGAGGAAGATTTATATGCAGGGATTGAACATCGCCAAACGCAAGAAGTGATGCAGTCGCTGAAGCTAGTCTCGCGTCCTGGTTCTGAGAAAATTGTTCGTTATGCTTTTGAATATACCCAAGCCTGTGGAAGAAAAAAAATAACTTGTCTTGTGAAAGATAACATTATGAAGCTTACGGATGGTGTCTTTCATGAGGTTTTTAAAGAGATAGGCAAAGAATATCCAGCTATAGAACAAGAAGTGAAGATTGTTGATATTGGTAGTGCACTCATAGCCGACACGCCTGAGCAGTTTGACGTAGTGATTGCTTCTAATCTGTATGGTGATATTGTTTCTGATATTGCTGCGCAGTTGACAGGTTCTTTAGGGTTAGCCGGTTCTGCTAATATTGGCGAGCCTTTAGCGATGTTTGAAGCCATTCACGGCTCAGCCCCTGATATTGCAGGAAAGAATATAGCTAACCCTTCCGCGCTTCTGAATGCAGCCGTAATGATGTTGGTACATATCGGCCAGCCTGCAGAGGCTGAAAAGATATATAATGCCTGGCTTGCTACGATTGAAGATGGAATTCATACAAGAGATATCTACCAAGAAGGCGTTAGTAAGCAGTTAGTAGGGACTTCTAGTTTTACAGATGCAGTCATAGCACGGTTAGGAAAGGTACCTCAACAGCTCGAACAAGCAGACTTCAGTTCAGCAAAAATGCAAGCTATTACTTTTCATTCTTATGAGAGAAAATATCAGTCAAAAGAATTAGTAGGTGCTGATGTATTTCTTCATTGGGAGGGTAGTGACCCTAATGAGCTAGGAAAGCGCATAGAAGAACATTGTGGAACGCAGCTGCGGTTGCAGATAATCACTAACCGAGGTATCAAAGTGTATCCTAATGGCTTTCCAGAAACTTTTTGTACCGATCATTGGCGTTGCCGCTTTTTAGCTAAATCAACTATGTCAAAGAAAGGGAAAACCCATTATCTTCCTGTAGATTACGCATCTATTTTGGCGTTACTTAATCGCTTGTACGAAAGCAATATAGCGGTAATCAAAACAGAAAATCTCTATACTTTTGATGGAGTAAGAGGATTCTCTTTAGGACAGGGGGAGTAAGTGTTTCAAATTTTTTAGTTTCAAGTTTTAGGTCTAGTGTGTAGCCAAAAACAGATTGCTGAACAGATCGCCAAGCAGTTGCTAACCATTGAAGCGGTTAAACTCAATGTGAAGCATCCCTTTACTTGGGCTTCAGGCCTACGCGCTCCTATCTATTGTGATAATAGAAAGGTACTTGCTTACCCTACTGTAAGGACATTTATGAAGAAGTGCTTAGTAGAGGCTATACAAGAAAACTTTTCCGAGGTAGAAGGTATTGCTGGAGTAGCCGTGGCAGGTATTCCTCAAGGGGCTTTGGTAGCAGAGGCTTTACAACTCCCTTTTCTATATGTCCGAAGTAAGCCCAAAGGCCATGGGCTGGAAAATAGTATCGAAGGAGCACTCAAAAGAAGACAAAAGATCGTAGTACTGGAAGATCTTATTTCTACTGGCGGTAGTTCGCTACAAGTGTGTAAAACTTTACAAGAGGCTGATGCAAAGGTGTTAGGGGTGATGGCTATATTTAGCTATGGACTCCTTATAGCGACAAAAAATTTTCAAGCGGCAGGCATCCCCCTTTTCTGTTTGAGTAATTATAGCGTACTGATTCAGCAGGCGGAAGCGCAAGGCTACTTTGATCAAGCTACCTTACAATCACTCAGAAAGTGGCAAAAGGATCCTGCTAGCTGGGAGCATACTGTGGAATAGCTACCTTGCGCACCTAAAACTCGGAACTCGGAACTCAGATTAGTTTTGTCATGCGGAATATAGGTTTGAGGGTTGGCTATGAGTGGTTAGCTTAAAACTGTTCCACAACTCCCAGTCCAAAAAGTGCAAAATCATACTTTACAGGATCGAGGGGAGAGAGTATTTTTAGATTTTGGGTAAGTTCTAAAGCGGTTTTCCAATCTGTCTGTTTGCGTTGGATGAGCCCTAGCTTTCTGCCTACGCGCCCTACATGTATATCACAGGGGCAGACTAGTTGTTGGGGTTTGATAGTCTTCCATAAGCCAAAATCTACCCCTTGGTTGTCTTGTCTGACCATCCACCGTAAAAACATGCTGATACGCTTGCAAGCAGCATTGCGTTCTGGTGTTGTTACATGTTTACGTGTTCGCTCAGGAGACGCTTCTAAGCTAAAAAATAGCCGATGAAAGTTGATTAGTCCTACCTCAATAGAGGGGTGTTCCTCTACCAATCCTATTGTAAAAGCGTTCTCAAGGGTATGATACTGTTCATAATACGTTTTAAAAAAGTGGACGAAATACAACGTGTCTGTAGCATTAAAAGTACGATGCTTGAAATTTAACAATGCCTTCAAATCATGCGCTTGATGGTTCATCATAAAATCATGAGGGGCGTTATCCATCATACAAAAGAGTTCTTTACACTTGTTGATGATAGTTTTCCTTTTTCCCCAGGCTAGCATGGCTGTCCAAAAACCTGCTATTTCAATATCCTGCTTCTTCTTGTAAGTGTGCGGAATAAGAATGGGATCATCGTCAATGAAAGTAGGTCGATTGTATTCTTCTACCTTAGCCTCTAGAAAGTCTTTGAGGTGAGTGATGACTGGAGGTTTCAATACTTAAAATTTAATATTATACGACTGTACCTAATAGCTTTTCTTAGTTTTCCCTATAAAAAAGTTCATTTGCAAAAGTCTTGAGCAAGTCCTTAGGAGTTGGTTTTGCCTCAATTTTCTCTATTAAAGTAAGCGCTTGCTTACAATATGCCTGTGCTTTTTTTTCAGTGTGTGTTTGTATGTCAAGTTGGTCGAAAATGGCTTTCACTGCATATACTTTTTCTTCATGATTAGCAGGGCTTTTTTGTAACCAGTGCGTCAATATTTTCTTTTGTTGCGTATCAGCTAGCTCAAAGGCTTTGATGCGTAAATACGTTTTTTTATTCGTACTAATATCTCTACCAATTTGTTTACCAAGCTTTGCCTCTTGGGCATATACATCTAGTAGGTCATCTTTTAGTTGAAAGCTTATTCCCAAGTTAACACCTACATCATATAGTAATTGTGTAGTGTGAGGGTCTGCACCGCCTAATTGTGCTCCGAATTTTAGACTGAAGCCTAGTAAAACGGCTGTCTTCAACCGAATCATTTGAAGATAGTCTTCTTCGGTGATGTGATCATGCGTTTCAAAGTTCATATCCAGTTGTTGTCCTTCACAAACTTGTATAGCACAACTACAGAATTCTTCTATGATGGTTGAAAATTTATCGCTTTCTAGACCATCTAGTAGTGTAAGCGCTTTAATCATCATGACGTCACCTGCGAGAATGGCTGTATTAGTATTCCATTTTTTATGCACGGTTGAGTGCCCTCTTCTCAGCGGTGCTTCATCTATGATGTCATCATGGACTAAGGTAAAGTTATGAAAAACTTCCACGGCTAAAGCGGGCCTCACGATACTTTCTACATTATCTCGGAAAAGTTGATACGCCAATAGGGTTAGCAGCGGCCTAATCCGCTTCCCCCCCAAGTTCAATAAATAGGTAATAGGTTGGTAGAGTTCTTTCGGATGGCTGCCTGGCACAAAACTCGCTATAGACTTTTCAATAAGTAACTTTAGGTCGGCTATATTGTATTTCATCCTGTAGTAGCTGCTATGAAAGAAAAACCAAATCAACGGTTCTTTTGTCGATATTACAAGCTTTAAGCATGACTTTTACAGGATTGCCTAAGTTGTAGGCTCTTTTTATTTTTTTCTAATGCCTCTAAAATTTTTTCATCTTGAAGTCCGAGGTCTTTTGTGTCGTTCTATCGATTGCTTTGCCGGTGCCTCTTTATCATTTGTATTCTTAATAGGTGTACATGGTTGCTCATGATGCACCAACTGTCAATCTGTCATCCTTTGTATTTTTGACAATACCTCAGACTTTCCAATAAAATAGCTCGGTAGCTCTTGTTGGTCAATACATCACTCAACTACGGAAAAAGTCACAAAATGAGTGCCTTCCTTGTCTCTAATTTTATAACCTCCTGCTGCCATGAACTATAACTGATGGCTATACAAAGTATGGCTATGAGTGTCCTGAGTTGCAAACTCAGGACAGCTATATCGTTGCTCACGGATAAACTACGAATAGCTGAGCATGCTATTTTTTGCAAGGTTTTGTAGTGCAATAAAAACTTTTCTTGCCAATATTGCTACGCTATACATGAGTTTTTGTGAGCTAAGATAGTCATTTTAATTAAGTGTAAAACACAGTATTTAATACTTGATTAAGGGTCGACTATATAATAATGGAAACTTAAAGGGCATCGTCATTTTCCAATTCTTTAATCTGCGCTACCCGCAAGCCCGTAGCCTGTGTGATAGCTTCTATATGAAGTCCTTGTCGTAACATATTTTTGGCTATCTCTTTTTTCATCTTCTCTATTTCTTTCTCCATTCTCTCTACTTCTTTCTCCATTTTCTCTGCTTCTTTTTTCCTTATTTTCTCTATTTCTTTTTTCCTTTTCTCTATTTCCTTTTTCTTTTCTTTCTCCATTTTCTCTATTTCTTTTTCCATCTCTTGTCGGTAGCGTTCCTTCAATTCATAAGGAGGAACGTATTTCGTGCTTTTCTCTAATTGAGCTAGTAGCCCTGTATCTCTGAAACTATAGAAGCTTTCTTCGGTAATGATGACATGATCGAGTACGGGCACACGCATAATGCGTCCTACTTGTATGAGTCGATCAGTGATGTCTTGGTCTGATTCAGAGGGTAGGATATTGCCCGAGGGGTGATTATGGATTAACACGACTGTGACTGCTTGTTTTTGTAAGGGGACACTAAAAACCTCTACGGGTTCTACTAATGTTTTGTTAGCGGTCCCTATGCTGACTAGCTCGATGTTAAGGATTTTTTGAGCGTTGTTTAAACTAATTGTCCAAAAATGTTCTTTGTTACGTTCGATCTTGTTTTCACGCTTTAGGATGAGCTGCATGACACTGTAGATATCTATCGCGTAACGAAGCGTTATTTTCTGTGCATTTTTTAAATTAACTTTCATCGCAATTATTTTTGGATTTACTTGCTTCAAAGTTACTACTTTTTTTGTAAGCAGCTATATAATATTTTAAAAATAAATTTACTAGGTCGTGTGGATATTCGATTGGAATTAAACTATTATTTCTATATAAAGTGCTATTCTATAGTAAGCAAGTATGCATTGAGTGTGCTACACCTGAGTAATTCAAGCCACCACGTTAGTCAAAGCGAAAAACGATAGCTTATTCCTTATAATTACTTATTTTTACCTT
>JAKSDE010000085.1 GCA_022360235.1 Cytophagales bacterium | reverse complement strand
GACTTTCATGGATTTTCCAAACTTTTGAGTATATTTTTTTTCATATTTTTTAATTTATTCTCATCAACGAATACTGAACAAAATTAGCAAGCTATGGAAGCAGCAGACGATTACTAGCACATCAACTCCTTAATAATAGGTTTTACCTGAACTTTCATCTGATCTTAATAGTAATCATAGGATAGCGGATTAAGTCAAACGCTAAGCTTTATAATGCTTTCAGGCGGAGATAATGTGCCGCTATCCTACATGCTGCTTATGTTAGCTTACATTCTGTTTTTCATCGCTTTTTGATGTTCATATCTTTTTGATGCTCTAATTACCTTAAAAAAACTAAGCTGCTTGATACATATACTGTGGATCGTACAGCTGATTATCTCTTATACATGCACAAACGCGCAGTATAAGCTTATTCCTGACAGCATTGATCACCGACATCTTGTGTTTGCCCTTAGCTAGCTGTCTGTGATAATACTCTTTCAACTCTCCTTCTACTTGAATGGCCGAAAGGGCAGCCATAGGCAAATATTTTTTCAATTTTTTATTGGCCCAATGCGAGACTTTAGGACAACCGCGCACACTGCTCCCTGAACTATATTCAAAGGGTACCACCCCTGCATAGCAGGCGAACTGTTTACCTGTTTGAATTTTTCTAAACTCACCACTACACAGGATCAGTTGACAAGCCGTGACTGGGCCAATACCCTTGACCGAAGTGGCAATACTGTATTGATGCTTCACCTTTTCATCTGAATCAATCAATTCTTGAATCTGCTTTTCCACCTCTTTTATATCTTTTTCTAGACTTTTCAAAGACCCTTTACAGCTTTTTTTGTACATTTGGTAGCTGTCTGGCATAAATTTTTTGTACTCTTTTAAAGGCTTAGAGAGGCTATCTTTAGACTTGATTAAGTTCTCGCGTATAGAGACAAGTGTTTTGAGTTCTCGAATAACCGAACGATCAGGTACCCATAGTTGTGCTTTATCTTTGAAACGGTAAGCGTATTGAGCAATGCGCTCAGCATCGAGCCTATCACTCTTTCCCCGTTGAAAACCCAATGATTTTTTAATGGCTACTGGGTTTTCTACCCAGATGTCATACTTGTTAGTGCTTAAAAAGTCAAGTAAAGTATAATTGTAAAGGCCCGTGTATTCCATGCAAAACAGCGCGTTTTTTAGGTCTATCTTCCATTCTTTGGCTTTTTTTACAAATGCTTTAATGCCTTTTAAATCATTGCTAACTTCTAGATGATATTGCTGCTCAGCTTCCTTGTTGATGGCTATGTCTAAGGTGTCTTTTGAAACGTCTATGCCGATAAAATATTTATTATTATTCATTGTATTTTTGTTTTAGGTTAAAAACTAGATTTAAAAGTTGTAATTTAATAGTTTGCTATTAATGGTGCCCCTTCACTCCACTCCCTTACTGGGCGTGGAAAAGTGGATAAAACT
>JAKSDE010000507.1 GCA_022360235.1 Cytophagales bacterium | reverse complement strand
TTTTGAAGCGATTCCTCGCTTTTGCTAAACTTGGACAACTCCACAAGCACATGGACGATATCTTGAAAGATAGGTTCACCCGTGGACACCTCCATGCTTTTGTGATAACTTATAATCGGGATGTTGGGAGAGATAATCTGATCTCTTAGAATAACAATCACAAAGACAGGATTCAGCTCACTATAACTATCCCCCTTTCCTAACGGTTTGGGCTACCCGATCCCCTACCGTCGGAATACCTAGGGGGCGTTTCTTCCCATTGGGTTTGGGTATTTCTACCTCCTTGACGGCTGGGGGAAAGTAACTACCTGAGCACATCCTGGCCCATAGTTTGTGCAGGTTGTCCCGGAGCTGCCCTTCAAAAACTGATAGACTTTGCCCATCTATACCTCCTGACCCTCCTTTTTGCTTTACCTGATGGTAAGCTTTCTTTACCATTTCTCTGGTGACAGGAATAGGTCTCTGATTTTGTTTTATCATTAAGTAATCTTCCTTTTTCATGAAGTTGTTAGCTGAAGTAATCTTCCTTCTTGATGAAGTTGTTGGCTCAACTAATCCTGCTTCCTTATGAAGTTGTTAACCTATACAAAACTGGATGATCCGACTCCTTCGCTCCACTCCCATTACGGGAGCTTCCACACTACTACAAGTCGGTCCGTCACTGGGCACTGCGTCGGTTTTCAGCCTCATGGGATCACCACTTGTGCCTTTCCCTTGGACGCTACTACAAGGCTCCACTGGAGCTCCCTTTTGAAATTGAGCGCCTCTGGCATCAGTGCACAGCTTCTCACCTTCCGTAAAGGAGCCTAAATAGGAGTCATGTCTCCTCTACGCCGACTGCCGCATAGCCAGTAAATAGGTCATCCGCTATGCTTGGTCCTACCCAAAAGAGGGATTGGATAGTTTTGACAGTAGCTACGCGTTTTCGACGCCTCATCAGAGATTCACTCGCGTTCATCTCTCCTATTGTGCGACGTGAAGTCGTGTAAACAATTGTTCTGCTAAGACAGAACCCACTATACTACTAGTGGTATCCTATCGATACATGCCAGACCGGTAACG
>JAKSDE010000251.1 GCA_022360235.1 Cytophagales bacterium | reverse complement strand
GGCCCGCCGTAAGCGCTTTATAGGAAGAGCTTACAAACTGCCTAGCAGGTGCTGTGGTAAAGAGCCATGGTGCTGAGCGTGCTAGCAAAAGGCATACAAGATACGTCAGGTATGAACAAAAGAGATGAACGCAAGTGAACCTCTGATGAGGCGTCGAAATTCCCTTAGATGTTGTCAAAACTACCTTACCGATTCGTGGGTAGGACCAAGCATAGCGGACACCTATTTTACTGGCTATGCGGCAACCGGCGTATAAGAGGCATGACTTTTATTCAGGCTCCTTTACGGAAGGTGAGAAGCTGTGCACTGATGCTAGGCGCTTTACTTAAAGGCTAGCGCTAGAGGCTTGGCTGGAGCGTCAAAGGGAAAGGCACAAGTGGAGGACCCACGAGGCCAAATACTGATGCAGTGCCCAGTGGCGGACCGACTCGTAGTGTGCGCCGGGCAGCGCATTGATCAGGAGGGTTAAAGTCCCTCTGGTGCTCGGATGAGGAGCATCCTATCCAAAGGTGGGGGTAATTCCTCACTGGCCAGAGAGATGAGAAGGTGTGAAGATCCTAAACGGACACGAACGTGAAAACGGGATGAGGTCCAAGCGATTCTTCAGAAGCCACTTATCCTAAACTCTGGAGGACAGGGTGTCCACCGTGAGGTGGAATCTGAAGGGTTTGCGCAGAAACACCGGGCCGTAATCGAGGGAGGGATCCCCTGATGAACCGGTCGGCCAAAGATGGGGCAAGGTCGAGCCTGCACTACGCAGGTGAAGGCGTTCTCATCCACCCATCGTACCCAGGTGTGTGCGGACGGCACGGTGTGGAAGATCCTAGTGTGACCCCGGGAGGGCTCCTAGGTTTGTTGGGTGGCACCAAGCTAAGTGACTCTATAAGTCAGAGACGAAATGAGAAGCGAAGACCTATGAGTGGTCGGACAACTGAATAGTACTGTAAGCGTGGTGAAAGCCCTGTGACCGATTGATCGGCCGCCGAATGGGCTGGGGAAGTCAGTTGGCAAAGTGGTTGGAGGAGGCAAGGAAGTAAGAGAGTAAAGTTTATGACGAGGATAAGTTCCATAAGCGAAACACCCAGAAGTTGTAGAGCGAGGAGACTTGCTGAATGGCTAAATCCAACAGGAGAAAAGAAGGTCCATTCATTGGTGGACAAGATTAACAAGAGGAAGAACTTGGAGCTAGCTTGGGAGCGAGTGAAACGGAATAATGGAGCCGGAGGAGTAGATGGTGTGAGTATTGAGGAGTTCGGGAGAGGTATACAAGAAGATCTTTCACGACTTCACAATGAATTGCGCCCTGGAAACTATCCTCCTCGCCCAGTTCTGCAGCACTCAATCCCCAAGGCTGGACAAGTGGGTAAGGTGCGCTTGCTTGGTATCACGACAATTTATGATCGTGTATGCCAGCAAGCCATCCTGAACCGTTTAGAAGGTATCTTCGAACCGGTATTTGATGCTGCCAGCTTTGGATATCGTCGTGGAAGATCAACGAAAGATGCGCTTAAAAAAGTATGGCTTGAGCTAGAAGAGGGTTTTGAGTGGATCGTAGATGCCGATCTAAAGAATTTCTTTGGGTCAGCGGATCAGGAGAAGATTAAGACTCTACTCAGACAACGGATAGCAGCTGGTAAGGTTCTAGATCTAATCGAGAGCCTACTAGAAGCAGGATGTATGGTAGGGAATTGCCCTACTTTTGAGGATAGGGGAGTTCCCCAGGGTGGTAGCTTATCACCTCTGATAAGCTATATTCTTTTAACTCGGTTTGATTGGGAGATGCGTTGTAAAGGGAATCGATTAACGAGCTATTCCGATGATTGGTTGATTCCCTGTCGCCCAAGGAATGAAGCGGAATCGTCCCTACGACATGCGGAAAAAGTTGTTAAGAAGCTAGGAGTAGATCTTCACTCAAAGAAGAGGCGTATAGTGCATGTAGACAGAGGCTTTGAGTTTCTTGGAAACAAGATCAAGCGAGGTTCTCGTCCCTTGAGCTTGTCAGCGGACAAGATTAAGGGCAAGACTGGTG
>JAKSDE010000247.1 GCA_022360235.1 Cytophagales bacterium | reverse complement strand
GGGGATTGTACTCGAAAACAAACAGCCAGGTCAACAACTGCCAGAATAGGATGCCGTAGTTTGTTTCTCCAAAAATCCCAAACTCGGTAAATGAGTTGATGAGAATAGGAATGAACAACCCGGTAAAATAGGCTTTGTCCGTCTTATTTTTAGACAGGGTAAAGGCCCTGATCGTGAAGGTCATTTGCAAAAGCACGATAAAGAAACCCACAAACCCAAGATTCATTAATACTTGAATGAAGGTGTTATGGGTCATTTTCCCTGCATAGGTATGCACACTTTGAAAGGCTTCTGTATAGGCTATGCGCATGTAACCAAACCCAAACCAGGGTTCTTTAGGCAATCCTTCCGTTAACAACGCCTTCCAGAAGGGTAACCTGCCGGTCATGCTCAAAACTTCCTCAATATCTCCTTGCTTGATGAAGATGGTTTGTACAATGACCGGGATCGCTAAGATCCCTGCTACATACACTGCCATCTTGAGTTTGGCACTGTCGGATTTATTGATAAAGTAGAATAAGATCAGCATAAAGCCGATCATCGATGACCTCGAACCTGTCAGGACCAGGGCGTAAAGTATGACCAGCAGCATGCCTAGGTTTTTCCATCGACTGGCACCCTCGGCTAATTCCATGATGCAGCATGCGATGCCCACTACGGCTAGCATGCCCAACTCGTTGGGATTCATGAGGTAGCCTCCCAATCGCGCTACCTCGCCTCCATGCGTGAGCCGGAAAAACTGGTCGGGAGCAACATATTTTCCTATAATGAATGCCAACTGGATCATAAAAATGGCTGGGGCAGTCAGCCGGCCCAACCTAAAACCATGGTTAGGATAGCAATGCCTGACCAGGATAAACGTTTGGATGTATTTCCACGCAAAAACAAAGCTTTCAATATTCATCACCAGTTGCAAAAGAGAGTACCCCGGGTTAGTAGAATACAGCAGGGACATAAACCCCATGAAAAGGTAGAGCCCGTAGAAGAATGGGGCCAGTGTATTTTCCTTCGTAAAGGAAGCAACACGATTCCGGGTTTTTACCTGGTGATACAAGTAAAATATCCAGGCGGTCATCGCCGTTCGTATGACTACTTTAAGCGCCCGTGTTATGGCTATGTTTTCAGTAAGGGTAAAGTATCCCGTGATTTTAAACAGCAGGATGATCATCAGTATCACCGGGATACGTTTTAGAAATCGGTCGGTATTTGAAACCCGTTGGATCAATTTCTTGTATTCAAATGATACTGGATGCGTGGGAGTATGTACGATAAACCGCGGATTGATAGACTTCCATCAATGACCGGGAAATATGCCCCCAATCAAATTCTGATTCTACCATTTGCACAGCATTACGTTTCCACTGTAAAATAGATTGGTCTTCTACTTTGTCCCTAATGACCTTCATGGCATTTGAAATATGTTGCACATCATTGCATTCCATTCCTATCCCGGCCTGGTGCTGGTGGATGTATCCTGCCATATTACTTTCTTTGCTTACTACACAGGGCACGCCCAGTCCGCATGCTTCCAGCACCGAACCAGGTAGCCCTTCATTTCTTGAAGGCTGAAAGAAGGCGTCCGCTTGTGACATGATATTGAGTTTGCTTGGGCCAAATTGTTGGTTCCAGAAAACTACGCTAGGCATAATCTCCAATTTCTGGGCCATTTGTTTGAGCTTATCCATCTCACCCCCTCCTCCTATGATCCAGAGTTCACCTTTTCGTTGGTTTTTACTCAAAAAAATCGCAAAAGCTTCAAGTAATAGGTCTAATCCCTTGGTTTCAATGTCTATTCTCCCGATGAAACCAAAAACGGGCGTACTGTTTTTCTTAAGAATGCTCGCTTCAAAGACCAGGTCTTGTGTATGCTGCCCGTTAGGGATCAAGACCGTTTTTGCACCGGGAACTAGTTTTTGTATATTCAATTCTTCACTAAGACCAATGCTATGCACGGCGTAGGAGTGTGAACTTATGTACTTTTCGAACAACTGGAAGTAGACTTTTTTGATCCATTTGTTCCTCCTCATGGCTTTAGCATTATAAGCGCCATGAGGGGTGTAAATGAAGGCTTTTCCGAAAGCCTTCAAGTAACGTGCCACATGGAAGAACTCTGGTATAAAGCCGCCATGAATATGAAAAACGGCATCTTTAACATTTTGAATGGCCTCGATCAATTTATGATCCAGCCTCCATTTGTTTTTATGGGCTTGGAACAGGCGAGTGG
>JAKSDE010000307.1 GCA_022360235.1 Cytophagales bacterium | reverse complement strand
GAATTGGTGACGATGTGGTGATTAAATCAGAATTTATTCACCGAGGACGTTTTGCACATATCCCGGTGAAGATACGTCGTCGATATGTGGGTCCGTTTCAAGTTGTTAAACAGATTTCGCCGGTGGCATTTCGAGTGGGACTACCAGAGTCTTGGAGGGTACACGACACCTTCCACGTGTCAAAACTGCATAAGTATGAACGCAGCGAAGAGTTTATCAGGGAGCTGGAGCCGCTGCCCCCTGAAGTGGGTGAAGAGGGAGAAGAGGAATTTGAAGTTGAGGCAATCATCAGGCATCGAGGAGTGAAGTCGAAGCGACAATATTTAGTAGTCTGGAAGGGCTATCCGCTTCATGAAAGTACATGGTTGCCTAAAGAAGCCTTAGTTAACGCACAAGAGATATTGGCGGATTACCTGCGTAAGGCGCGCGAGATGGACAATTCCTTATGTAGAAGTAAACGTCGTCGAAGCTAGTGATGAACAGTGGAGGAGTAGCCAGCTAAACTATGGAGTAGGATGGGCGATCATGAGTTCGTGATGACGAAGATATCTATGAGGAGCCATGCCAATGGGAGGCTTAGGTTAGTCATCGGTATTGGAGTTAGGTGAATCGCACTACTCTAGGTTAGTAAGTAATGGCAGGTGTGGATGTTCATTTAGCTTTGAAATATCTATGTGTGTCCCTCTTGTTCTGTACATTAGTAATAGTTTAGTTCATGGGGTCATGAACTCCCCGGTGGGGGAGTGGTGTTACCTTTGATCCGCTGATCGCCGGAACACTGTTCCATTTATTGTAAATGAGCTCTGAAATGATGGGGACGAGGGAAATGACTTCTTGCTAGCTTCTGGTACTTAGCGGCTACCGGGTACCTGTCATGCAGGTGACAGGACTCTGGTGTAGTTAGGCGGAAGTTAGGTCCTACCTGGTTATCGGCTGTGGCGGCTAGGTAGTAGTGCCCTGGATGGTGACCGGCGCGGACCGGGAAGCCATCCTGAAATGAACTGAAATGAACTATTTAAAGGAAGGAGGGCGCCATTGTTGTCCTCTTCCAACTTGCATTGTATGTGACCTGGTTGTAAGGCTGGCCAGGCCGTTGGAGGAGAACCTTTGTGTGCGTGCCTCTGGGCACTTTGTTATTTCCTTGTGATTGTGTTCTGGCTCACGCATCCTTCGGGAGGTGAGCAATTGATTGAGTGAGCGACCG
>JAKSDE010000228.1 GCA_022360235.1 Cytophagales bacterium | reverse complement strand
CTTTGAGAGACCTGGCTAAACGGTCTAACTTGCAGACCACTAACCGATCACCCGGTCTGATGTTGTTGAGCAATTCTTCTAAAGCCCGGCGTTTAACTTGAGCGCCACTAACTTTCTCTTGATAGATTTTCTGGCACCCTGCCTTTTGCAAGGCGTCTTGTTGCATTCTTAAATTTTGATCTTCCGTGCTGACCCGAGCATAGCCTATTTTCATGTGCTTGAAAATTAAATTAAGTCATCTATAGGGGGTTAGTTTGCTTAACTGGTTAAATTAAACAATTTTTTAGACTCAAAACTACGCCTATGAGGGGATTTTGTCAAGTGTATGAAGAGTAAAAATAATCGGGCAATTTAGTTTACTATACATATCTCTCATTTAATCGGTCTCTCTTGTAAAAAATATTTATCATACTGTTTTTGTGACATCCCCCTTATCCTTTCGCACGAATGATCCCATTAAAAATTTTTTAGTAGATTTTTTGCTTTTTTATTAATCCTTACTTTAACTTAAACTTAAATTGGTTAAATTTGAAAAAAATTAGTCAAGCAACGTGATCCTACATTATTAAACATTGAGATCTTATAGCTATGATTAAAGAGAATAAATTAACTGTATGAAAAGGAAATGTGAAAGATCTATATCAGAAAATAGCAGATTTTTATGATGAAGCTATGCTAGCTGGATACTATGATTATAAAAGTTCTGCTTTATCTTTAGGACAGATAATTAAAAAAAATTTCAAAGTGGCAGAAATTGGTGTAGGAACGGGGTTATTTCTAGAACAACTATGTAAAATAAAGCCTGAGAGCCAGTATTATGGCATCGACTACAGTGATAAAATGTTAAAATATGCCAAGCGAAGATTATACGATACTGTAAAATTATTTAATGAAGATGTACTTAGTATGCAACTTAATGAAAAGTTTGATGTAATATTTTCACATGGAGGAACATGGGCTTTTTTAAAAGATATTTTAGGAAGTCATATTTTTGGTGATGAAAAAAATGATAGAGCATTAAGTAATATTAGATATCACTTAAATGATAATGGAGTGTTTGCTATTAATATCCAACCTCTTCCTTCAAATTCTGATAAACTTATGAAAGATGGTGTTTTATTTAAACAACGAGTTGAAGAACACTATTCGTTTTGTTATGAAGACTATATCTTTGAAAAAGATGGAGAAGTTTTGTTTCAGCAACGCTGTACTTACCAATTATGGAAAGATAATAAAGTTAAAGAAGTACTAGAAAGAAATGGTTTTCAAAATTCATATAAGACTTTAGATGGTAAGTTTAGAGTGTTGAAATGCATCTAATAACTTAATTCATGTAGTAAGGGAGTATAGTCAATGTCTGTAAACCGGGTGGATTAGGGTTTAGTGGTGTGTCCAGCAAAGGCTGGTATGTTCAACAGGAGATAAACCTGCCAGGTTAAAAATCCAAAACCTATAGCTTGGGTAGCAGCATGGCGAGAGATCAAGATGTTGAAACCTACCGACAAACTCACCGTCAGGGTGAGGCGAAGTATAAGGGCACTGCCCATTCTGTCACTTTACTCATCTAATCTAAGTGGTAGATAGCTGATTCGTGGCTAAAATAAAGCGTCCTTTACTTCTACAGGCAACGGCTTGTGGAATAGCAGCTTTTTGGGCATCTGCTTGACAAAAGAATAGTTGCTTGTTCATAGAGAAAACTAGGAGCTTCTTCCAAATTTTTATAAAAAGCTTTTATTTTAGCCGCTGTTGCTGCAAGTAGGGTTTTATCTGATAGATTGCCTGTATGGGCACTCATCCAAATAGGCATGCCTGCTTTCCCTGTAGTTGCTAAATTAAGAATGGGCCTGTAGAAAGCTTCACTAATTTTTCTAAAATATCCCTTTAAAGCCAATAGAGCCCTATAATTGGATAGAATTTATTAAAATTCTACAGCCCCAGAATCATTTGTTTGAGGTCCGGTCTATGTTGTTACTTGTGAACATTTAATGCAGTTTTTAGTCAAAGATCGCAATTTAAGCATTTCTTGAGTGATTTATAAGTGTATTATTCTATCTTCTTTTAAACCAATCTTTAATCTTGAATAGATGATCTTGAGAAATCTCACTGTGTCGTAATGAGATGAAAGTGGGGAATTTCCATCTTTTCCTTCTAAAAATTGATGTAGCTGCCATTGCCTTGCGTGACTATTCATTGATGTTGTTTTAGGAATATTGGAAAAAGATTGAGAAATCTTTTGACGATTTATATTTATAACCGATTGACGATCTTTAAGGAGGAGACTATTCATAACAGTGATGTTAAAGTCTTCAATTGGATAGCATTCTGAGTTGAGTTTTTTTAGCGGATTACTAATGACATTAAGAGAACAAAGAAAACCGAGATGCAAGATTACATGCTCTTGTCTAATTTTTCCTTCAAGCTTATCTGTTCGAGCTAGTCGCATTCGTTTCGAAAGAGATGTGCCAATAAGCTTTATCGAAAAATTGGTGAGAACTAGATCTCTTTTTTTCACTTGGCCAATCAACATCACATCTGTCTCCCCCAAATATTGCATCTGCCTCTGCACGTAGCGGTAATAGCGGGAAATATAGAGGTAGTAAGGCTCTTTATAGAAGAGGAAGGAATAGATGTAGATCTAACAAGTAGTGATGGTCGGACTCCCTTACACGTAGCGGCAACAGCGGGACACATAGAGGTAGTGAGGTTCCTTGTAGAGCATAGAGCACAGGTAAATGCAAGAAATAAAGAGAAGCGTCAAACTCCTCTACACCTTGCAGCCGATATGGGTCACATAGAGGTAGTACAGTTTCTTATAGAGCATGGAGCAGAGGTAAATGTAAAAGATATAGATGGGCAAACTGCCTTACACATGGCGGCAGGGGGAGGACATAGAAGTGTAGTAGCTCACCTCATAAGCAGGGAAGCAGAAATAGACGCAAAAGCTAACCATAATGTAATCCCTCTCCACAATGTAACCCCTCTCCACTTTGCAGTATCAAGGGATCAAAAGGAAGTAGTGGAGCTACTTGTAGAGCGTGGAGCAAATGTAAATGCAAGAGCTATACCTATTGGTACTCCCCAGGAAATTGCTGAACATGAGGGACATAGAGAAATAGTAGCATATCTTAAGAATCATGAAAGGAAGTTAGCTTTTACTTAGGCATTAGAGAGGGATGATGTTGAAAGGCTGAAACAAATACTGGAGACAGGTCACATTAGAGTGAATATCCCGATTTACGTAAAATGTACTTCCTTGTACTTGGCAGCTCAGAAGGGATGTAAGGAAATAGTAAAAATTTTTGTAGAGAATGAGGATGAGGATACATTAAAAAATGTGATAGACCAAAGAGACCAGAGAGATTATAATCTTTCTCCTCTATACATAGCAGTACAAAATGGATATTTTGAGATAGTAAAACTTCTTATTTATGGAAAAGCAGAGAGCAATCATAGTAGGGCGGAGAATCGAGAGGAAGTGATAGAACGTGAAGCAGTGAAAGATAGAGAAGCCGTAGTAGGAGATTTAATAAATCAAGAGGGGGGAACACTTTTGCATGTGGCAGCTGCAAAGGGTTACGAACTTATAGTAAGATTACTTGTAGAATTTATGGCAATAGCTGCAGAGAAATATGAAGATAGCCAGGATAAAGATAAACCATTGTATCAAGGCTATGTGATGCGCGAACTAAGGTATGTGAGTCGGGGAGATAACTATGGTACGACTGCTGAGTCATTAGCCCGTGATGCAGGATTTACAGCAATAGCAAATTTTCTTAAAGAAGTTAAAGAAAATATCGAAAGGAGACGAGAAAGTTTAGACAATAATGCCGCTGTTTTAAGTGGATATACAGTAGGAGTAACTGCTGGTGTACCTGGCGGTACTGCTGGTCTAACTGTTAGCAGAGCCCATCAAAGTCAAGCATGGGCACACAGGAGAGAGAGACTTATAATTGAAGCTAGAAAAATATGGAGAGATAAAGAAGATAGACTATGGAATACAATGTTACCTATAAGACCCTTAGAAATTATTAATAAAGCAAAATCTTTAATAGAAATTATTAAAAAGCCTGGCAAAGAGAGAAAAAAAAGAGCCGGAGAGTTTCTTAGAAAAGAAAAGGATTCTCAAAAAATAAAGGAACTGATAACACAAAAAGTTTCAAACAACAAGAGTGCCTTAGAAGAAGCTGCTGTATATAGTAATGAATTCTATAAAAAAAAAAAAATGGTTAAAACTCTTTTATCATATAGTGACGATACAGGAAAAAAATTAGCAGAAGAGATAGAAAAGTTAAACACTCAGGAAGAATTAGAGAAAAAGATTAAAGATTTTATCTGAGGTACACCCATTCTCTTAGGACGAGTTTTTTAGAAAAGGGGAGCTTGGTTCGTTGGGATCATTTGAACGGTG
>JAKSDE010000321.1 GCA_022360235.1 Cytophagales bacterium | reverse complement strand
AATTGTATGGTGTTGTATATGAGCAAGAGTTCAAAGCAAATCAACAGCCAAAAATTAGCATTCCCTAGTCCATATTATTGCAATACTTGGAATCTTTCGCACAGCCCTGTAGTTTTTAAAAGTTGCAACAGTTTGTATCCTGACCAACGGTATTGACGGGGAGCCATTTCAACATCTCCCACTGCATCCAAAAGCAACAAAATATCAAACAACTCGCTGCTCAGACATCCAGGTAGCAGAAAGCTTTTTCCTTAAAAAACAAATATAAAAAAACCCTGCATCTGTAATATTGCACTTGCAACAACAGATAAACAGCAAATAAACGACGAACACATCTTACCCAAACATTCACAGCAACTCCTTTTCACTCCATTGGATGCTAAAACCTGCAGTGCTTGCCCAAAAAACCTCGATGCTGCATACCGAAAGATGCCTTCAGCATCGACTTACAGAAGGTTTCCATAGGTCACCACAACTGGAAACTCATGCCGTACAGCTAAACAAAAGCAACTACGGCTTGCACTCGATTCCTGCAAACGAAGGAAAAAAGGATGGTTTGTTTTACAAAAAGCAACAAGCAGTTTCTCAAACGCCAACAGAGGAGTTTCAACATTCCTCCTCACAAGTCAGTGATCCAAAACCCCCCCCCCCCAAAAAAAAACACACACACACACACACAGCTCTGCATATCCAGTCCTGTTTGCTGCAAGAAAGAAATTGTTTGCACAAAATTCGGCGAATTGATCCAAAGCAGTCGCCTTAGATCAACTCGCCGAATTCACATAAATTAAATACAACCGATCCCGCCAGCCAAAAAAGACAATTTGCCATGGACACATATATTACCTTAACCCGATCTGGTCGCGTCGGCCAGCGCGCAACGCTTTGTCCTCCTGTTCCGGCTCTACCCGCTGCACTCCATTGTAACCTCACACTCTGTGTAGCATTCCTCCCATCTTCTGAACTCTTTTTTGCTAGCGCCAGTGCCGCCTCGTACCTCTGCTACTGCTACTGGAGGTCTTGTATCTGAAGCAAAAAGACAATTAACAACGGACACATAAATTATTTTCAGCCGATCCCGCCAGCCAAAAATGACAATTCACTACGAAAACATACATCACCTTTCGCCTCTCTCGCTGCCAAGGTCAATCTCTTCACTCCGGCTGCCTCGATAATATCATCTTGAGTGTCAGCATTGTTGTTGTTTCTTGCAACCTCCCCACCATCGACTTCAACCTTCTGACCTGGGCTCCTTTGGTCGCGATCGCCTCTGCCTGGTCGGGTTCTTCTCCAATCCTTGCCCTTATCTTGCGGATCACCTCCCCAACAGCCTCGAACTCATCCATCCGCTTCCCCTTTCTGAACGTCCACTGCTTCGCCAGCGCCAACGCCACCTCGTACCTAGCCTTTAGCATCTGGTGACCTGGCCCCGAGCTCCCTTGCAACTCCACCAACGCCATCTCTGCTTGCTTCACCACCTCCAACTCCGCCACCTCTAGCTTCGACAACACGAGCTTCACCTGCCCTACCGCCGCCACCTGCTCCGCCTCCTCCAGTTCTGCTGCTCCCGCTCCGCCTAGTCCGCCGCCTTCAACTCCAACAATGCAAGCTCCACCACCTCAAGGATAAGAATTAGCTTTCTCTTCTTTTTTT
>JAKSDE010000089.1 GCA_022360235.1 Cytophagales bacterium | reverse complement strand
AGGGGCCAATAGGCATCACCTCTAAGAGCAGGTATTACAGGCACTTCAGGTAAATACAGGTTAGAAACTCAAGGTTTGACCTAAAAGCCTTAGCCCTACAACGGCTAGGGCTTTTTTTATTCGTAGAAAATCGTTGAAAATTCAAGTGACATATGGAGGGGCGAGCTCCAGGAACAGCGCGGCCTATGACGGCTGGATAGCGCATTTCGAGGGGAAAATGGGCTTGGTTCCTCGCTCCCTTTTCTTTTGTTTCGTTTTCCTTCCCCGAAGGGATGCCTCTGGTATGGGCGGGCAAAAGAAAATACTGCTCATTTCAAGGTTGGCGTTACCCGAAATATTGTAAAATACAAGCCTAATTTGCCAAAAAATGAGGCTTTGAATACTTTCACGGTCTTTAAACTGGAGAGTAGCTTCCTTTCTACGATAAAGCAGGTTCGGTTC
This sequence comes from Cytophagales bacterium, assembly GCA_022360235.1. Taxonomy (GTDB): domain Bacteria; phylum Bacteroidota; class Bacteroidia; order Cytophagales; family Amoebophilaceae; genus JAKSDE01. Next base: position 1,721 of record JAKSDE010000089.1, on the reverse strand, counting down.
CGGCGTTCCCAATGAACACTCCCGCAACCACCAGCGCGGAATGACGGTCATTTTTTTAATCGAGTCCTGGTCCCTACGTAGAACAGGGTAATATCACAGGCCTCTCCCGGCAAACGAAGCTAATACACGCTTACGAGCCCGGGCTTTGAAATAAAAATATAGAATGAATACAAGGGCTACAGCTCCAAAAGCCCCGCTACCTGTCCACCACTGGTACCACCTTACCCGTAATACGTGGGCCTGCTCCCGGGCTTTAAGTTGCTCTAAAACCAGTTTTCCTTCCAAAAACAGTCGTTTCTCAGATAGCGCTTGCTGTTGCGCATACAGCCCTTGGGTGATCTCTTCATACCTGCGGCTATGAGACAATGCCGAGCTCATGTTACCCTTTTTCTCTTCCAACCGCGACAACTGCAAGTAGTTATCCATGAGGAGATCCTCTTCGGCATCCTCCGTATGATCCAGCGCTGCGGTAAAATATCGAAAGGCGCTATCCAACTGGTCGAACCGTAGGTAAGCATGTCCAATTTGATTCAGCGTTGACATCAAGAGCCTCGGCTGATCCAAGGTCGCCCTGACCTCCAGCGCCCGGTTATAGTAATAGAGCGCGCCATCCAATTGATCCTGTTCGATCGCAATAGAGCCCATATTATGTAATGCCCTGGATTCCCAGAACTTATCTTTTTGTTGTTTGGCCAATTCTAAGGTTTCCATGTAATACTTGCCTGCTATGGGAAATTCTTCCGCAATTTCCATTACTAAACCCATATCATTATACACCTTTAATAAAGGCCGGTGGCGATCGTTCTGCTGGTAGTAATCGGCAGCCTGCTGGTAGTAATAGATCGCCGAATCATAAACTCCTAATTTGCGCTGGACTATGCCGATATTAAATAGAGTTTGCGCATATTTCCCGTTTTTTTCATGGTCCTTCCTAAGCTTAAGCACCTTGTGATACATTTGTAAAGCATTTTTATAATGCAACACATAATAAAAAACAGCTCCTATATCTTCATAAACGTTGGCCAGTAAAACGGTTTTCTTCAATTGCCGGTAGAGATCAGAGGCATCCAGGTAAAACTCCACCGCGTTAACATAATCATGATCCTTTCGATACAACCAGCCTGACAGGTACAAGGAATTAGCTGCAATTTCCAAGCTATCCATTTCTAAGGCAAGGCGGTAGGTTTGGCGTGCTAACTCTGCATCTCGCGACTTTTTGGCCTGCTTATACATGCTATCCAGGTCGACCTGGGCAGGAAGAGCGGTGCCGGTAAAAGCAAACAAGGCAAACAAAAAGTTCTTTAGCATTTTTCTCTTTATGGAAATTGCAACTAGTAAATATAAAATAAGCGGTAGTTATTCACCACCGCTTGTAAGATATACTGAAATTTTTCCTAGACTAATTAATCCGGTGGGCCATTTTCACCAACCTCCGCACCTTCACCTGTGTTTCTTTCAAGAAATTCATCTTGAGGGAAAATTTCATTTTCTTCGGCGCATGAACTTAAAACACCGCAGACTGCAATGACAGCCAAAGTAATAAACAACTTTACATTTTTCATAACACATAAATTTTAGTTAAAAGATTAAGGATCAATTTATGTATTAAATGTGAGCCCGAACAGCGGATGTAAGTTCGCAGAAAAGAATCCTGGGCTTATTTGATGATTTTCAGAAGCTGCTTCAAAAAGCCTCGGTTCCAGGAAAACAGGGTTATTTCT
>JAKSDE010000194.1 GCA_022360235.1 Cytophagales bacterium | reverse complement strand
AATTCCTTCGCTACGTGCTAAAAATTGGCCAACTCGTCGCTTAACTCCTCAAACACGCCAATTATTGGCCGCACTTCGCTTGGAATTTTAAACATTTTTCAAAGGCGGATCTTTTATAATAATGTCCACCAACCTAATCATATTAAACTTGTAACAAGCTTCTGGGTTTAGAAAATTTTTTAGAAAAGGCTATAATGTTGTTATCTGTGAACATTTTAATCCGATTTTTAGTTAAAAATTGCAATCTAATAATTTCTTAAGGGTTAAGTAAATGTATTATTCTATTTTTTAATTCTCTCTAATTCCATGAAATCATAAGGATAAGGATTTTTTTCATCAGGTGCATAACTTTCTCTTTTTATTACGGTCCATATATTGTTATCGATGACTGGAAAGAAAGTACACCCCTCCACCTTAGTCCTGATTATTGTAAGATAAATTTTATCTGCGAAGGGTAACGTTTTACGGTAGATTTCCCCTCCCCCTGCTATAAATACTTCTGTTTCTCCTGCTTGTTGAGCCACTTGAAAAGCTTCTACAATTTCATGGACTACTGTACACCTTGGTACCTGATAGTGCTGATTGGTTGTTACAATGATTGTTGTCCTCCCAGGAAGCGGTTTTTTGAGTGACTCAAAGGTTTTTCTTCCCATGATTATAGCATGTCCTAATGTTTTATGTTTAAAATGCTTCAGGTCAGCAGGCATATGCCAAGGTATTTTATTATTTCTGCCGATAACATCGTTTTCAGCTTTTGCAACGATAATAGATTTAAGCATAGTTTTTCCGCTCATGTTGTGAGTTGTCCATTTTTGAACAGGTATAGCGATAAATATAAACTTGAAACAGTTAATCTTAGAAAACCAAAGTGAATTTCAATAAAAAAGGAACTACTGCTACATCGGATCTACATCAAAAATAATCTTGATCTGTTTGAAAGCTCTCTCTCCAAGCAGTGCCCTGCTTGCTTTCGTTATAATTTCCTTGGTTGCTGCTAGCTTACCTACATCTCTTTTGATTTTAGTCCAGATATCTATGAGATATTGATTTTTCAACTTAGGTATTACAGGGGCTTGTGGTCCAAGGACAAGCTTGCCTAGCTGCTTTTTTAAATGCGTAGCTAGTACTTCACCCGCCTTTGTAACGAGCGCTTTATCCGTATGTTTTAACGTAAGTTTGATCAGTCTAACATAAGGCGGATAGCGAAACTGTTTTCGCTCGGCTAACTCCCTCTGATACATACTTTCATAATCATGTTGTACAATTCTGTTTAAAACAGACTGATCAGGGTTCAATGTTTGAATAATCACTTTTCCTTGCTTATCTCTTCTTCCAGCCCTACCACTTACTTGTGTTAGTAGTTGAAAACATCGCTCATTAGCTCTGAATTCAGGGAAGTAAATCATTCGATCTACATCCAAGACACCTACTAACGATACTTTGCTAAAGTCGAGTCCTTTTGTTATCATCTGAGTACCTACCAATATGTCTGTACTCCCTTGTTCAAATTGCTCAATAATCCTTTCATAACTATGTTTACTTCTCGTAGTATCCAGATCCATCCGTTGAATACGCGCTAGGGGAAAGCATAGTTGAAGTGCTTCTTCGAGCTTTTCTGTACCAAAGCCTATCTCTTTCAAACGATGTGAGCCACATACACGGCATAGGGAGGGGGTCTTTATCCTGTAACCACAATAATGGCAACATAAATAGTGATTAAACTGATGATACGTTAAGCTAACAGCACACTGCGCACAGGTAGGTATCCATGTACAATCTTCACAAGTAATATAAGGGGCATAACCTCGTCGATTTTGAAAAATGATCGCTTGTTCCTTATGCGTAAGTACACGTCGGAGTTCGTCAAGCAACACAGCAGAAAAATCGCCTTGCATTGTTTTTCGTTGACGTTCTATACGCAAGTTGGCCAATGTAATGGCTGGTAACTCAACTTGACCAAACCTTTCTGTTAGCTTTACAAACCCATATTTCCCCTGTTGTGCATGGTAATAGCTTTCTATAGAAGGGGTAGCAGAGCCTAAGAGTACTTTGGCCTGATGGTACTTCGCTAAAACGAGGGCAGCATCTCGTGCATGGTACCGGGGAGCAGGATCAAATTGCTTATAGGAAGTTTCATGTTCTTCATCGGCAATAATTAATTGAAGGTTAGCAAATGGTAAGAATATAGCAGAACGTACCCCAACGATCAATGGAAATTTATCTTCTAACACACCATTCCATACTTCAACCCGTTCATTATCAGCATACTTTGAGTGATATACAGCCATTTGATTACCAAAAATCTTTCGCAAACGTCGCACAATCTGCGTCGTCAAGGCTATTTCAGGCAAGAGATAGAGTACCTGTCCGCCGCTTTCCAATACCCCTTGAATCAGTTGTATATACACTTCTGTCTTGCCACTGCCGGTAACACCATGGAATAAGACGGTATCTTTTTCAAGAAATTGTTGATGAATAGCTTGTAAGGCTGTGCTTTGTGCTTGGCTCAGTTCAATAGCGTAGTTTTCTTCTTTGCTGAAGTAGGCAAAACGTGATACAATGCTTTCTTCTTCAATGAAAATCTCTTTTTTTATAAGCGTATGGAGTGAAGAAGAGGAGGTACCTGCTTGTGTCAACACGCTTTTGTCGAGGTAATAATCTTCTGGATGGCTTGCTTTGTGCAGCGGTACTTTCTCTATGTATTTGAGGAGTACATCGAGTTGCTTAGCCTTACTTTCGAGTTGTTCCAATAAAGTTCGTAAGGCAGCCGGCGTCTTCGTGTATATGGTATTCAGTCTAACTCTTTTGATCTTTTTAGGACGATATTTTTCTTTAAGTTCTTCAAATAGTAAGATAGCTTGTTTACGTAGTAATGATTTTAAAAGACGATGTATATTTTTCTGAGCCACTACTTTAGCAGCCTCATCATAGGTTAATTCAGGACATTTTTGTAAGTAGTTAAGCAGCATGGTTTCTTTGGGAGAAAAATTATGCGCTGCTGCCTTATTAAACGCAGGATGTAACTGAATTTTAGATTGGCTGTTGAGTTTCAGGCCAGTAGGCAAAGCTACCTTGACTACTTCTCCGAGCGTACACAGATAATAGTTGGCCATCCATTGAAAAAAAGCTAGTTGTATTTTGTTAACCGTAGGCGTATCATCTAGTATGTCAAGAATATACTTGGCTTCATAGATCTGGGGAGGGGTGTTGTGTATTTTTCCGACTACTCCTGTTAAAATCTTTGCTTTGCCAAAGGGGACAATCACCCTACTTCCTTCTGAAATAGGTTCGATAAAATGCATAGGAATACTATACGTAAATAGCTTAGGAACAGGAATAGGTAAGATAATACTCGCAAAAAGTGCTTCCTGCTTGTGTAGGGGAGTAGCTGGATTTACTGTTAGTTCGTTCAATGCCTTTGTATTAGTTCTAGCTGTTCTAAAGCGGCTGCTACACTATGTACTGGTAATTGACAAGTTTTATTGTAGCATACATAAATAGTTGTTTCCCCATCTGTGGCTTCTTTCTCTGCCAACCAAGGCAGGCCACTTTCTTTGGCTGCCCCTACTAGCACCTTTCCTGGATAATAGTGTTGTCTAATTTCTCTCCCCCATGCTTTATATTGTGGCCCTACTATAGCGATGATGGCCATAGGCTTCAATTGTAGTGTATACAAGCTAGCCCAGTGAGCAAGATGTTGCGGCGTTGTGTTAACGAGTTTGACCATTTTACCGAGCATCTTTTTAGCTACAGATGAATATTGGGTATTATCTAATAACAAGCCCAGGCTGAATAGATTATGTGCCATAACCGAGTTGGAACTCGGAATGACGTTATCAAAAATTTCTTTTTTTCGAGCGATTAACGGCGCTGCATTTTTATCAATGAAATAGAAAAGACTTTCTTCTTGATCATAAAAGTTGTCCATTGTATACTGTACAAGTGCGTTTGCTGTAGAGAGCCAGGACGCTTCAAAAGTAGTTTGATAGAACGCAATCAATGCCTGGATAACCCAAGCATAATCTTCTAGATAGCCCATTATCTTTCTTTGGCCATTTTTATAGCTATGCCATAAGCTATCCCCCGCTATTAAATTTTCTTTGATAAAACGGATATTTTTGAGGGCGAGTGCGAGAAATCTTTCCTCACCAAAAACATGATAGGCATCTACCAAGCCTTTGAGCATGATTCCATTCCATGAAGTAAGAATTTTATCATCGATGCTTGGCCTTACCCGTTTAGCTCTTTCTTCAAGTAACCTTTGTTGGATGCGTTGAATTTTAGTTGCTTCTCGGCTCCTTTTGGAGTGGGAAGCCAACGCATCATTACCATGACTTCTATACAGAATATTCGTGCCATTTTCCCAGTTACCTTGTTCTATTACATTGAAATAACGCATCAATAAGGGAGCATCTTCTCCCAAGCTATTTTCAATTTCTTTTTTTGTCCACACATAAAACTTCCCTTCTGTCCCTTCACTATCTGCGTCTAAAGCACTATAACCCCCCCCTGTAGCATCCATCATTTCTCGTTCGATAAAGGCAATGGTTTCATAAACAACATGCTTGTAAAGTTCTTTTTGGGTGATTAGATAAGCTTCTGCATAGAGGCTTAACAATTGGCCGTTATCATATAGCATTTTCTCAAAATGAGGAACGCGCCAAGCATCATCTGTTGCATAGCGCGCAAAACCACCCCCCAACTGGTCATAAATACCTCCATAAGCCATTTTTTCTAAGGTAAGATTAAGTTGAGCGAGTGCCCTTTTATCCTGAGCGTAGTGGTAGTAATGCAGTAAAAATACCCCTATGCTAGGCATAGGAAATTTGGGTGCACCAGCCATTCCCCCCTTCTCATGATCAAGTCTTTCATACAGCTTATCAAACTGTTGTTCGACCGCTTTGATAGTAGAAGTAGGAGAGGCTGTTTCTAATCCATGTTTCTGTGTGGCACTTTCTCTGAGCACTTTTGTAAACTGAGTAGCAGATTCTTTTAACCGTACGTTGTGCTTTTGGAAAGCCTTGCCGATAGCTTCTATCATTTTTTTCCAACCCATAGGCGGGAAATAAGTGCCCCCATAAAAGGGCTGTTGATCTGGCATCAAAAAAACGTTTAGCGGCCACCCCCCAGCCAATCCCATGGCTTGTATAGCCTCCATGTAGAGTTGATCCACATCGGGGCGTTCTTCACGATCTACTTTAATACAAACAAAATGCTTGTTCATTATCGCTGCGATAGCCTCCTCTTCAAACGTTTCATGCGCCATGACATGACACCAATGACAAGTAGCATAGCCTATGCTTAGAAGAATGGGCTTATCTTCAGCCTTAGCTTTTGCAAGTGCTTCTTCGCCCCACGGATACCACGCTACAGGGTGATGGGCATGCTGTAATAGATAGGGACTTGTTTCGTGAATGAGTCGGTTACTCTTCTTCATGGAGTTAAAATTTTAAACGCGTAATTTAGTAAGTCTATATTAGGGGCTAAGTTATGAAATTTATAGATTTTTGAAGCCCCACCTACGTGGACTTAGACAGTAAATTTCTCTTTACGCGTTCCGCTCAGGATTTTTGAATGCCATTTTCAGAGGCGGAAATTTTCCTCTCCTCCTCAAAAGGGCAGCCGAATCAATAAGGCGTAGTGTGGGAAAACCGCAAGCTGCGTTTGACTTTCATGGATTTTCCAAACTTTTGAGTATATTT
>JAKSDE010000090.1 GCA_022360235.1 Cytophagales bacterium | reverse complement strand
GTGGAGGATGCTGGTGCCGTGCGGGGTGTCGCGAGGGGGAAGCAGGAGGTATAGGAGGCGGGGAATGCTACACGGTAGCGCTGCCGGGCGGTTTTGAAGGCAGCAACGGTGGTTGATCGTCGGGCCGAGGTTGCGGCGGTTGTTATGGAGGTGGAGGCCCTGCTGCTGGGCATGGTGGCTGCTGACATCAGCAGCCAGGGAGCCAACAGCTGGGGGTAGCCGAGTTCCGCTGCTGCAGGCGGCGCTCCGGAGCCTCCCACGTCAGCAGCAGCTGCTACCGCATCGGCAGTTGATACTGTGCCGCACCAAACCCCCTGCCTCAACAACCCCGTCGGCCCGGCCCCGGCCGGGCTGGCAGCCACCCCCCATGGCTGGCACGGACCCCCCGGCAGCTTCCAAGCAGCTGTCCTGGGCATCCACCCCACCCCCCGCAACCTATCCGACCTCATCTCCCTTATCCAACGACTCTTTCCACCGCAGCCGGCAGGCGCCGGGAAGCACCCACCGCACGTGCGAGATGATACACAAAACAATACGTAAGGAACGACGTAGCATGTTGAAAGTGTGTAAGAATCTAACTCAGGTTATTCTATGCAAGCTGCTCAGCCATCCGGGGAGGGGGATTGCCGCCCCAGGAGGCCGTTATCCCAGACGGACGACCATCCCATGGAGCATTCCAGCCAAGGTTCAGGAGGTTGTTCCGGGGGGTATCGTTCCGCGCCATACAATCCCGGCCTCACCCCCTTCCACGTGCCGCTGTCCTACGGCGCAGCTGCCGCGCAGCTTCAGGCCGCCGTCCAGCGCGCCGTGGACCGCGGCCTCCCAGGCCACGTGCTGCAGGCGCTGCTGCGGCTTCTCGACAGCTTCGGCGTAACACTGCATCTCACCGCTGTGGTGCCGGGCCTTGAGAACTACCTGGTGACGTCAGACGGACACGTGGAGCACGCTGACCGCCCCGGAGTGGCCCTGAAAAGGGTCATGAGGAAGGCTCTGTTGAAAGTTCAGCTGAGGGACCAGTGGGGCTAAAGGCGGGTGTCGCTGGCCACTTTGCTGCCGGTGGCCTTCAGATGCCACTAGGAGCAGTGCAGGGGACGTGAGGAGCTGCAGGATGGGTCG
>JAKSDE010000091.1 GCA_022360235.1 Cytophagales bacterium | reverse complement strand
TGATGGGTTCGCTTACTTACCTAGGTAGTTTTGTTGTTAAACTACCTTCAACAGGCTAGGGACTTGATGCACTTGCGCAGAGATCTGTGCAGATAGCTTCGTGTTGACCCACCATACACATACATCCGAAAGCGTGGAGTAAAAATCCATACAGTACCAAAGGATCACAATAGTGCCCACAAGATACAAAGCGATGCAACTACACCGCATCCAAACCTCGAGTTAAGAGGGACCAAGCTTCGCGGGACCAGCTCCACGGCAACAGGGCCTTGGCATAAATTCTCGCTAATGGCTAATCAACCGATGAGAGCAACCTATTCAAGGCACGCACGGAGGTCATCAAGATTCGTTATAGGTCCAAGCACACAGAAACGCATCGCCAATTCGTCACCAAATCAACTCTGCATACGCTCCATGTACAGTACGCATTTGGTCTTCCACAGCAACAAGCCAATGCATACACAAATACTGACCAGGTACTCATCGCAAGGTGGGCTACTCGTCTGGTTGCAATACAATAGGGACTCCGAAACATACCCCCGAAGCTTAGGGAGACGCTAAAATGGACACTGCAGGGCCATGGTAAGGAAAACCATATACCTGTTTCTGAGAGGGTCATAGGTAAGAATAAAGAAAGGCAAGACAAATCATGGCCCGCGATCAGCAGAAACCGAAACAGTGCCCCAGGCACACCTGGAACCAGTCAATCGTGCAGCAGTTCACAAGCGATGGGTTCTGCCGTAACCGCTCCCTGAAGGCCCCTCCAATGGGAGAGAAGCACAGCACCACGTGCAGGTACGCTTTGCAGCGTGTCACAAAGAAACCCCACAGCTCTGCGGGGCTTTCCAACCCCTTTTTGGCTGCCGCTGGGCGCACTGCTTCCATGACCTGGTGATGGTGGAAATGAAATACTTTGAGAAGAACAACTAGGTCGCCGTTCGGTGTATCTGAACCCATACAGTTTGTGCAGCATCTAGGCTTGGCAATATTTGTTTGCAATGGATAAGCCGTGGAGATGTAGGACTTTGAAGGTTGAAGAAGGGCTGTGTAGTTGTGTGGGTGACGCTGAGCCGCAGCAAGGTTGAGCTGTACCAAGTATGATGCGTTGAAATCAAAGCAGCATACTTGGTACAGCTCAACCTTACTGCGGCTTGCCAGATGAATTTCTGCAAGGTAGACAGTGGTACGTTACATGCAGCGCACGAGGCCAGTGCTGATGGGGCTGTGGGCGGAATGCTGTAGACCTGAGCTTGTGAGAGAAGGGATCAGGTATACAAGACCGAGCAAAGTGTGCGCTATAGCAAAAAACTCGCGCTGTCTTAGGTTAGTGACAAGCACCTGGAAATCTACACGGTTTGCGTCACTCTACAGAAAGATAACTTTGCGGCACGTGTTAAGTAGTAGTAGACGGGTACCCAACCAACAGTGGTACACGATGTAAGCGTGTAATGTTGCTGCGGTAGCAGGCACTACGTATTCAGATTGACTGTTGAACGAGAAGGGGAAGTTATGCGGTAGCAGCATCACATTAACCGCAGTCGGCTATCAAACACCCTGTGGAGGTTTACACGCAGAGAGTCCAACTCTTTGTCCCGTGGCAATAGCAGACGCAGTTGAGTACCACTGCGGGAGTCCACAAGTGAGTACCGTTACCTTGCAACATACCTGCGTTAGGATTAGAGACAGTACGAAAAACTGTAGCTACACAGTGTGCACTGTTGGCACTCCTCTGGACTGGATACGCCACAGATGCTCAAGAGCAGAGTACTGGCGCATTTACATTTCTACACTAGCTCGCGATCTGTGGTTTACGCCCTGGCAGGTACCCGCGGTGACCCACTTCGCAGGTAGTGTGTGAAACCATGCAGGTGCACTTGCCAAATTGAGCGACAAACCCGCACCTGCATTTTCTCGTCCGTCGGGAACATATTGGGCACTTCTCCAGCGTTCAAAAGGTTGTTGATGTCCTCTACGAACGCTTCGTCCTTTATCTACGTATCCGAAAAGAGGAACACGACGTGCTTGGCATCGCCTCCCGCGCGTTTGAGCATCCTTCGCAGGTCTTCCCGCCACTCCGTGGTTCCATACGTTTTACTCATCTCGACTTGAGCTACTTCCATCCCGCAAACAAAAGCGGCAAGGCGGGTAAGGGACTACCGTCCAGAGCCGCCCACGCCTACCAGGAGCATATGACCTCCTGCGAGCGGTTGGGCGGCGTGTTGAGCATGCCACGAGGAAAGTAGTGATGCAGTGGTATCGGGGAAATGGTAGCTACAAACATTTACGTTAAAAGGATAGTCACAGTAGAAGCTGGTTTCCAAAAGCTGCAGCTATGGTTGAAGCGCTACAAGGAGAATCGTAGCTTTGGGCTAACATTAGCAGATTTCACTGTCAAAAAGCGCTACGATTATACATCCCGAACGCTCTGTATATGGGTAACTGGGGATGTGTTGGTGA
>JAKSDE010000154.1 GCA_022360235.1 Cytophagales bacterium | reverse complement strand
CCTCTTCCTGTTGTTGAGAAGGTTGCTCAAACCAACTTGTTAGATTCAAGCCTAGGATATCTCTAGGGACTGTAGAATATGGGCCTGTAGAAAGCTTCCCTAATTTTTCTAAAAATCTCCTTTTAAAGCCAATACAGGCCTATAATTTGGTAGAATTCTTTAAGATTCTACAGCCCCAATAGCTAGCTTGCTATAGTGGACATGTTGAAAAATATTTTTTAATCCAAAAAACTTGACAAAGACAATAGAAAGTTATAACTTTCCAGAAAATACTAAAATTCAACTCCTTAAAAACTTGTATATTATGTCTAAAAATCAATTTATAACTGTAGTCCTCTTATTGTTATTCAATACATCTTGTAAAAAATCAAATGAAGGACGCGTAAGACAGGAATTTAACCCTTCATTAGAAATAAGTGAAGTAGGAAAAATCGGAAATGTTAATAACAAAAGCTTACTTTCATTTACAGGTACTGTGCAGGAACTTGAAGCTCCTCCGCCAAATGAAAATACGAGCGTAGGGGTGCTACTCGTTGAGAAAACGGGTTCAGGTATAGGTGAAGAAGAGCTTAAAGCCATAGGTGAGAAAATAAGAAATGCTCCCGAAAGCAAGGGAAAGTTCGCTCCACTTCCTAATAACGAAGGAATTATTTACGGGTTTGAAGCCAGAGATATTAGTGAAAGTGGAGATATATCAACGGTTGCACTTGATGAAGGTGGACTCACGAAGGGAGCTACAGACTATATGGTATGGTGGTGGGCAAAGAATACTGAAACTAAAGACATATACTTTAGTGAACCAAAAGAAATCGAAATTCCTCTACCTACTGACAATACTATAGAGATAAAAATGAGTACAGCAGATGCTACGATAGAGTTTCTTGAACAACCTGATAAGCAAAATCAATCAAAACTATCATTCCTAGGTAGTATCAAAAACTATAAACCTACGGATACCTCCAAAGTGGGCCTTGTACTCGTTAAGCGGGATACGAGTCCATTCAAAAACGTAAGCAAACAACTATTCGAAGGGATTCCCGATGATGATTCTCTTGACAAATATTTCAGCGGTGATGTTATTATTTATACAGATACAGAAGGAAGCATTGACATTAATAATCCTGTCTATAAGAAAGAGATCTTTACCGATTTTAACTCACTCCTAGACCTAGATAAAAAATACGATGTATACTTGTGGCTACGGGATGATGCTACTACCCTATTTCATAGTGAAAGCATCCTACTTAATACTACTAAAATACCTACAATACCTATAGGCTAATACGTTTTCTAAACTTCAGGAGGGGCTCTTAATCTACACAGTCTTAGATAATATATCACTTAACACAACGAGAGAATTAGTTCCTAGTTTCGATATAGTTGGGTAGGTCGGAGCCCGTGGGTGTCCTCCGCAGGAGTCTCCCTTAGGCTCTTTCCCCCTAAGGTGGGCGTGTTAACTTTTTATTGACAGGTTCATCATGCTTTTATTAAAATTAAACAAGAGCAACCGCTTGTGATTCAGCCTATCCCCTGACTTAGAGAATCGTTCTATGAGCCTCAGCCACCTTATGTGTTTTGAAAGCAACGTCAGAACTAAGGGGGCTGTAGAATCTTAAAAAATGCTATCAACTTATAAGTCTCTATTAGCTTTAAAAAGAGATTTTTAGAAAAATTAGTGCAGCTTTCTACACGCCCCTAAGAACTCGGAACTAAGATGTAGCATGTTGACCTAGACAAGGCCAGTAAATTGTAATAATTATGTTTTAAATTAGACTTTTATGTATTAATTTTTCACTGAGCTAGCTAATATTTTCTTCTCTCTACGATGCAAGGAAGAAAGCCACTTTCATTTAAGTCACTTTAATGAAAAATATGTACACTAGCAAACTTATCCCTAGGCTCAGTATCCTACTTGCTATTATCAGTTGGCTTACTTCTTTAGCGACGAGTTCGCTCAAACTCCTCCATACTTCTTACCAGTTACCATTTAGCTTACCCATCAAGGTTAGCTATAGCTTCTTTGGTTTATACATGCTACTATTAGCTGTTTTTTTTCGTTATAATACCCAAAGAGCCGAACGCATTAACCTCATTAATTTGCTCTGGAGAGCATCTTTTTTAGGCGTTATTGCCCTAGCTACTTTAGCTATTATCAGACTACGTGCTTATTTGCCAGAAAATTACGCCCTGGTTAGCCATAGACTGATAGCCAATTTCTTTTACCATGTTGAACTAGGGCTTATTATGGCCTTTTTTCTAGCTACTTTTACCGTTTGGAAAAGATTAATACTTTACCAAAAGACAAAAAGGCTCCTACGCTACTGGAATATTTTTGAGTATACCCTTTTTTCAACAATCATCCTCATTTTTATTCCTTTTGAGGGTTCTAAGCTTTTTTTTAACGCACTTTACATGCTTCTCACAGGACTAGGTGTAGTTTTAGCACTCCATTTGAAGTGGATAGCTTATCTCAACTTTAAACAAAAGTGGCAAGGCTTACTGATTGTTCTACTCATCATTGCATTAACAGCCTACTTTTCAGCCGACTTATTTGGTTATATAGAAGCACAAGATCTTTTGGTAGGCCTTGCAAATAGTTTATTTACCTTTTCTCTTTTTACCTTTCTCATTCTCTATGGGATGGCTTCTTTACTAGTTATTCTTTTCAATTTGCCTACCTCTTCAGTGTTCGAAAAGAAATTAATAGAGACAGACAACTTAGGGCGGTTGAGTCAATCTATTCAAACGAGCGGGCATGTTAATCATGTATATGAAGTTTTATTAGATAGTACACACAATACGGTCGCTGCTGATGCAGTATGGTTAGAGCTTAATCAGTCATCAAGGCCTATAAAAATTATTTCCAAGAATATTTCAGTAGCAGAGATTAAAAGCTTAAAGCAGTCTATTAAAAAACCAACTAAAAACTTCTTCAAGATCGAAACACCCCTTCATAAGTCCGAGACTAAACAAACGCCGCATAATTTTCAAGGAAGATCGCTATTAATCCTCCCTCTAGTAGTAAAGCATAAAAACATAGGCATTTTAGTGGTAGTAAAAGAAGTTACGGATGGGTTTACTAAAGAGATGGTAGACATTATACACACTTTTGTGCAACAGACCTGTATTTCTATAGAAAACTTTCACTTGCTTCGTGAGATGCTTGAGAATGAGCGATACAAAGAAGCACTCAAGATTGCTAAACGAGTACAGCAACGTTTATTACCAGAAAAACTACCTCAACATGAATCTTTTGAAATAACGGCTTTCTCTCAGGCAACAGATCAAGTAGGAGGGGACTACTATGATTTTTATAGGCTAAGTAAACAAAGAATTGCCCTTATCATTGGCGATGTTGCTGGAAAGGGAACGTCAGCCGCTTTTAACATGTCGCAGATGAAAGGTCTTTTTCATGCGCTCGTTCAACAAAATCTATCTCCTCGTGTTTTTCTAATGCAAGCCAATAAAGCACTGAGTAGATGTCTAGAAAAATCTTCCTTTATCACGGCTTCTTACTGTGTCATTGATACGCAAAAAAGAACTTTTTCTTTTTCTAGGGCCGGACATTGCCCTATTATATATTACAATAGTGTTCAACAAAGTACGCGCTATTTAGAAAGCAAAGGATTAGGGCTTGGCATTATTAAAGATGAAAAATTTACTGACTACATTGCTTCTCATACCTTAAAATTCAATAAGGGAGATATTGTTTTACTTTATACAGATGGAATCATTGAAGCAAAAAATAAAAAGGAAGAACACTTTGGAGAAGAAAGACTGATAAAAGTGGTAGAAGAAAATAGGCATAAAGCACCCTCCGCTATCCAGCATAAATTGCTAGAAGCCTTTTACACTTTTTGTAATAATTATGCTATGGAAGATGATTATACTTGTATTATAGTTAAATTTAAATAATTTCTTCTTAGCATATTGCATAAATAAAAAGAGTATGTTAGAGATAACGACAGAAAAAGAAGGAAATTTTTACATCATCAAATTAAAGGGCGATGTAGATGCGAATGCTTCTATTCATCTGGACAATGCCATTCGTAAGGCGATTAGTGGATTCCAAAAAAACTTATTAGTAGATTGTTCAAAGCTAGACTATATATCCTCTGCCGGAATAGGTGTATTCATTGCTTATTTAGAGGACTTCCAAAAGAATGCGATCAACCTAGTCTTGTTTGGTATGAAAGCACAGGTGAAAAGGCTTTTTGAAATCTTAGGTCTTGAGAAATTCATTCAAATAACAGATACGAAAGAGCATGCTAAGGCAATACACCATAGAAAACAATAGTCTTGAGATAACCTATAAAAAAGAAAATCTGAAGGTAGTAAGAGCGTTTGTAACACGTGTACTAGAACAGTATGCACTTTCTGAAGTTATCGAAATTCCGTTTCTAGTAGTCGCGGTGGATGAAGTATGCACTAACCTAATGATTCACACACCTCAGTGTAATTCCCAAAAATTTATCAAGATTATGATAAAGGTGGACGTAGCAAGAGCGGTTACCATTGACATTGTACATCAGGGTATGCATTTTGATATAGAAAGCTATCAAACACCCTCCATAAAACAAATTATTCAAAAAAAACAAAAGAAAGGATTAGGCTTACTACTGATTAAAAGAATTATGGATAAAGTAGAAACTATTCGCTATGGTGATTACCATACATGTCGTTTATTTAAGAAAATAAGAAAACTTAACTTAAGTTAGATTTAGCTATAACGTATTAACTTCAGGGGTAGAAGGAAAGGGAAAGATTTTTATGAGCAAAATTTTTAAGTAAATGATAAAAGAGTTAGGAAGCTTTGTAAGCAAAAATTTTCAAAGACGTGAAAATGGAGTAATGAAAGTTATAATCATTAACACGATTGTTTTTATGGTGCTGTTACTTACCAAAAGCATTTTTGTTTTATCAGGTTATGAGCTACACTATTATGCATTTCAAAAATATCTACTCTTACCTGCTTTATGGGAAGATTTTTTGTATAGACCGTGGACACTAATTACTTATTTCTTTACGCATGAACGATTCTTTCCTATGCTTTTTAACTTATTGATGCTCCATATTTTTGGAAGCGTTATTATGGACTTTCTGGGGAGTAAAAAGTTTGTTGCTTTATATATAATGGGTGGAATCGTAGGAGGAATTTTCTTCTTAGTCCTACACAACCTTCTACCTGCTTTTAAAGGAGTAGATACACAACTTATAGGATCCTCTGCAGGGATGTATGCAGTGATAATAGGTGTAACTACCTTTGCGCCGAACCTGCCTTTTAATTTACCTTTTCTAGGTTCAATAAGAATTAAATATATCGCGCTCTTTTTGCTTGTACTCTTTATTTTTGAGTTCTCGAGTGCCAACCCAGGGGGAAGCGTTGCACAACTAGGAGGGGCTTTGCTAGGGTATGTATACATTAGCCAATTAAAGAAGGGTATAGATTTGAGTAAACCTTTTACTAACTTTTTTGCATTCTTAAAAAAGCTTTTTCGGAAGAAACACGCTGCTACGAAAGTAACTTATAAGAATCCTACGCGTCCCTTACAGAAGGATGAAAACAAGGGCTACAACCAAGAAGAAATCGATGCGATACTAGATAAAATAGCCCAGTATGGTTATAAAAGCTTAACCGAAGCTGAAAAACGTAAATTATTTGATGCAGGGAAGCAGGGCTAACAACTTTTGCTAGGGGTAGGTGCATTTTATAGAATAATACATTTACTTAACCCTTAAAAAATGATCAGCTTGCAATTTTTAACTAAAAATCGGATTAAAATGTTCACAGATAACAATATTAATAGCTTTTTCTAAAAAATTTTCTAAACTCATAAGCTTGTTACAAGTTTACTATGATTG
>JAKSDE010000472.1 GCA_022360235.1 Cytophagales bacterium | reverse complement strand
GGGCTGAATGCGCTTTTAGCTGCTATAGGATTCAACTTAAGCCTTCTGTTAGCCTAGGTTCAGCCTTAGAGTTGAGTTGAGGGAAGTAGAATTTTCTTGTTCGTATTTTCTGTTCTCCCCATTGTCAAAACTTCTAGGAATATGTTGTAGGAAATTTGTGCTTGGTAAAACCGTGAAGAGTTATTAAGGGCCGACTAAATAATTCTATCCTGCTAATCTAAAGGAGGCCTATCATTGGATAAAATTTTTTAAGATTCTACAGTCCCCTAAAAGATGAATGCATAAAATTGGTACGATGGTGTTTTACAAGGGTCGCAAATTTTCTTTGAAACATTTTGCAGCAAAGACTTTAATTTTCTAGCTTTGCTCCTATTAAGTGGTGATGTAGCTCAGTTGGTAGAGCATCGGACTGAAAATCCGTGAGTCGGAGGTTCGAGTCCTCTCATCACCACTATTATATGAGACCGTAAATGTGTTTAGTCCCACGGTGAAGAGGTTAGGATTAGTGATAAACCCTCAGGTTCTTTCTCCCAACTAGCAAGGATCTATTCATAAGGTGCCAAGCCTTTGAGGGCCTTGAATCTCTTGGCATGATTGTAAGCCACCACAAAGCTATGCAAATGTTCCTTAAGGGGCGTGTTGAATTGTAGCGTTTTTTCAAAATTATAGCGCTCTATTGTGGTTAATCGATGTTTTTAAAGATTAAAAATGCATTTTTCAACACACCCATTGTTTGCATAACTTCCCGTCACACATAAACCGAATAATCCTTAAGTTTTGTTTTTTCTAACGCTCACGCTTAAAAAATGTCAAAACCTATGCAAACGCAAGTAGTAATAGTGTTTAGCAAAAATTTACCATATTATGCCTGTAAAGCAACTTGCTTATGCTAAATGACTTTATTAGCCTATTTTTCCCACCTTGCTGTTTACTCTGTAAGACACCGCTCATAAGAAGTGAAAAACTGATATGTACCACTTGCTTTTGGGAACTACCCCTAGCAAATGCTCACCTAGAAGAAGATAATCCTGTCGCTGAAAAATTTTATGGGAAAGTAGCTCTGAAGCATGCAATGGCTTTTTACAAATTTAGAAAAGGAAGTAAAATACAGCTATTACTTTATCAGCTAAAATATAAGAATAAGCCACAAATAGGAGAAATAGTGGGTAGAAAGTATGGTTCGATACTAAGAGATGAAAAATGGCACAAAGCTTTTGATTTGATTATTCCTGTTCCCTTAGCTATTACTAAATTACGCCAAAGAGGCTATAATCAAAGTGCTTTTTTTGCTAAAGGGCTTTCTGAAGCACTTGCTATTCCCTGGAGTGATCGGTGTCTAAAACGCGTGAAGGAAACACTTTCCCAGACGAGAAAAGATAGATTAGCGCGTTGGAAAAACGTAGCTACTGTCTTTTCTGTAGAAAATGCCATGATTATACGCGGAAAACGTATATTACTCGTGGATGATGTGGTTACTACGGGCGCTACGCTTGAAGCATGTGCTTTGACACTTTTGGCTGCTAAGAGCAAGGAGGTGAGTGTGGCAACTATAGCAGTAGCTTTGTAAAGGAGTGTGTTGCTCTTAGTTACTCCTTTTTCTTAATAGACTACTTTTAGTACTACTTACCTATACTTGTCATGGCGCATCTGAAGCCAATCGTTGCGGTAGAAGAGTCTTGATCTAGGTATCTTCTTGCACCTGGGGTGAGCCAATAGGAAACATCTTTCCAAGAGCCTCCTTTATAAACTTTAGCTCGGTCATTTACCAAAGAATGCTTAGGGTCATAATCAGAGGCTGGGTCTCCCGTTCCATCTCTTCTTATAGGATTGAAGTCCTCGTCACCAAATGAAAGGGGTCTATAAGTATCTTCTACCCATTCATTCACATTGCCTGCCATACCGTACAAGCCAAAATCATTAGGAGGATGAGCACGAACGTTAGAAGTAGGTGCATCACTATCACTTTCACCAGGAAGTCCTTTATAGTTACCCCTTCCTCGTTTAAAATTAGCTAAGAACTGGCCTTTATCCTTCTTTGAGGTTCTTCTTAAAGAGGAGCCATCCCACGGGTAAATTCTTTGATTGGACTGTAAAAAATCTAGGCTTTGCGTTCCTACCATGGCCATTGCTGCATACTCCCACTCTGCTTCCGAAGGAAGTCGATATTCAGGAAGCACATAGCCACTTTCTATAGGCAAATCTTCGCCTTCTCCTTTCTTGTATGCTTTACCTGCTTTTTTAGAGAGTGATTTATTGGCAACCGCTGTTCTCCATTGACAATAACCTTTTGCCTGCACCCAACTTACACCTACCACAGGGTAATCGTCGAAGCCTGGAGATTTTAGATAGTATTGGACAAGAGGATCATTGTAAGCTAACTCACGTACCCAAGCTGTTGTATCAGGAAGGGCTGCTTTGTACTCTTCTTCTGTTGAGTCTCGCTGTAGGTAATAGAGGTATTCTCGCCAATTGACATTGGTAACAACTGCTTCATCCATATAGAACGAAAGCACAGTGACCTTCCTCTTAGGAGTATAGCCTGTGTGAACTAACTCCTCGGTAAATCCTCCCATTACTACCGACCCCCCTTCAATAAAGACAAGGTTGGGACCTACCTGCTGTCCTTTGAATTTACTTACTTGAAACCCTCCTTTTTTGTTGTAAGGTAGCCCTGTGGCAGTACTTTTTTTCCTTCGCTTCTTGCTCGTAGGCTTATTATTAAAACAAGCAACCAATAGTGCACCTACACATAGCATAAGGGAAAGATTTCTTAAAACATATACTAAATACTTCACTTGCATCATAGGGTATTATATTAGGTCAACGCTCGTATGCTATATATATCTGTTAAGTATACATCTGACCGAAGGGGGTAAATATACATAAGAAAAGTAAGTAAAAAAATTGAGAAAAACTTAAGTGCCGCGTTAAGTATTATTCTTTTTTTCATAAGCCTCGATGATAATTTTTACTAACTTATGTCTGACGATGTCTTTAGGGGTAAGATGAATAAAGGCAATGTCTTTGGCATGTTTAAGAATATGGATAGCTTCCAGTAGACCCGATTGATTGTGTGGAGGAGGGTCAATCTGTGTAATATCCCCATTAATAACAAATTTTGAGTTGGTCCCCATTCTAGTAAGGAACATTTTCATTTGTAGGGGAGTAGTATTTTGTGCTTCATCCAGAATAACGAAAGCATTATGAAGGGTTCTTCCTCGCATATAAGCGAGTGGAGCAATTTCAATGATATTATTTTCTTGGTAATACTTAAGTTTTTCAGGTGAAATCATATCACCTAAGGCATCATAAACAGGTCGTAAGTAAGGATCAATTTTTTCTTTCAGATCGCCTGGTAAAAAGCCAAGGCTTTCACCCGCTTCTACTACAGGCCTTGTAAGAATAATCTTTTTGGCTTCTTTGCTTTTTAACGCTTTCACCGCCAAAGCTACAGAAATGTAAGTTTTTCCTGTACCTGCAGGCCCAATCACAAAAGCCATGTCTTTCTTACTTACTCCTTCAATTAATTTTTTTTGGTTAGTGCTTCTTGGTTTAATTACAATACCTTTAGTTCCATAGAGGATGACATGCTCTTTTTCTTCTTTAATGTAGTGTTCTTTTTCTTCTTTGATGTAGTTCTGGACAGTCTCTTGGGTAATCTTATTATATTTATGATAATGTGCTAGTAAGGCATGGAGCATGTCGTTGATCCTAAACACTTCAGGCATGCTACCCTTTATATGTATTTCATTACCGCGTGAGATAATTTTACTCTCTGGAAAAGCATTGACTATTTCTCTGATGTTCTTATTTTCTACCCCTAGAAAGTCAACAAGAGAAATATTTTCGAGAAAAATAACTTTTTCTACCAAAAGCGTTCTATTTTTAGGTTATGCAATTCTTTATCTATTCACAGCCAGTAAAGATAACATTTTTCTTTGACTGTCAGTTTTCTTATAATAAAGCGTATCCTCCCTTTGAAATAGCTAAACCACCTCATCGGCTGATCTTACGTTATTGACTCAAAGCTCGAAATTTACAACTTGAAACTCGAAACTAAACATGAAGATAACAGGATTTACTTTTGTTAGAAATGCGATTAAGTACGACTATCCAGTAGTCGAGTCTATTCGATCAATTTTACCCCTCTGTGATGACTTTGTAGTGGCAGTTGGGAAGTCAGAAGACCATACCTTATCTATGATTCAGGCTATTGACCCAAAGAAAATAAAAATTTTGGAAACTATATGGGATGATTCATTGAGAGAAGGGGGAAAAGTCTTAGCGATCGAAACAAATAAGGCATTTCAAGAAGTGCCTGCTTCTTCGGATTGGGCTTTTTACCTACAAGCTGACGAGGTGATTCATGAAAAATATTGGGATAGTATTTATAAAGCCATGCAAAAATATAAAGCTCATAAGCATGTGGATGGGCTTTTATTCAACTATTTACATTTTTATGGAGCCTATAAGTATGTGGGCAAGTCATTTCGTTGGTATAGAAGAGAAGTTCGGGTGATTAAGAATAACAAAAACATTTATTCCTATCGTGATGCTCAAGGATTCAGGAAGGATAATAACAAAAAGTTGAATGTAAAATTAATTGATGCTTATGTGTATCACTATGGGTGGGTCAAAAAGCCTGCTATACAACAAAGAAAATATGAAAATTTCTGGAGGTACTTTCATAATGATCGGTGGGGAGAAAAAAATATAAAAAAAGTGCCGCAGTTTGATTATCACGCTATTGACTCCCTCCATCTATTTAACGGAACCCACCCCAAGGTGATGCAGGCAAGCGTAGCAAACCAAAACTGGTCTTTTGAATATGATGTGCAAAGAAATAAATTTTCTTTCAAAGACAAAGTAAAACGCTTCATCCAGGATTTAACAGGCTACCAAATAGGAGAATATAAAAACTATAAGTTGGTCTAATTGTTTTTTAGTTAGTCGGCCCTTCATAACG
>JAKSDE010000293.1 GCA_022360235.1 Cytophagales bacterium | reverse complement strand
GCCGCGCTTCACCTACTACTTTTTCTGCTATTTTTTCTACTAGTAAGGGTGTTAGGTTTTCCCATTTCTTGTTCTTGTCTTCCTCGTCCTTATCTTTCTTGCCATTGTCCATACACTTAGCTAGCAATGAAGGTTCCTCTTGACTCCCCTGCCCTACCATTTTACGGAGTCTTTGCTCTGCTTGATTAATAAAGGTGAGTAGCGCCTTGACTATACTATACTTATGGTTTTCGATAGCTATATATAGGGGCGTTTTGTTGTTCCTATTTTTTGCATTGATGGGTGCACCGCTTTGCAAAAGGAGTTCTGCTACCGCTTTCTGGTCATTTGCTGCTGCCCAGTGCAGGGGCGTATGACCCCACTTATTTTTTGCCTCCACGTCGGCGCTCTTGTTTAGAAGGAGTTCTGCTACCGCTTTGTGGCCATTATAAGCTGCCCAGTGCAGGGGCGTTTGACCAGCATTATCTTTTGCCTCTACGTCGGCGCCCTCTTGTATCAGATATTCTACTACCTCTTTGTGACCTTTTCTAGCTGCATCGTGTAGGGGCGTCAAACCAGCCTGCATAGTCGCATTGATATTGGAGACCTTGTTTAGGTCTATCAGGAATTCTACTACCGCTTTCTGGCCTTCTTGAGCTGCCACGTGCAGGAGCGTACGACCAGCATTATCTGTTGCATCCGCTGCAGCGCCCTTGGCTAAAAGGAGTTCTACTACCGCTTTCTGGCCTTCTTGAGCTGCCACGTGCAGGGGCGTCCGACCAGCCTTATTTGTTGCATCCACGGGGACACCCTTTTCTAAAAGTACTTCTGCTACCGCTTTTCGGCCAAAGAAGGCTGCATAGTGCAGGGACGTCCAACCAGGATCATCTGCTACATTCACGGAGGCGCCTTTCTTGAGGAGGTATTCTACTACCTGTTGATGGCCATTTGCTGCTGCCAAGTGCAGGGGCGTATTATTAGCATTATCTGCTGCATCCACGAGGGCTCCTTTTTCTAAAAGTACTGCTACTACCTGTTGATGGCCATTTCTGGCTGCCCAGTGCAGGGGCGTATAACCATCCTTCTGTTTGGCCTCCTTATTCGCGTCATTGGCTAAAAGTACTTCTGTTACCGCTTTCTGACCTTTCTTTGCTGCCAGGTGCAGGGGCGTCTGACTATCATTATCTGTTGCCTCTTTATTCGCGCCCTTTTCTAAAAGTACTGCTGCTACCTGTTTGTGGCCCTTTGCTGCTGCCAGGTGCAGAGGCGTCCAACCAGCCTTCTCTGCTGCATTCACTGTAGCGCCCTTTTTTAGAAGAAGTTCTACTACCTCTTGGTGGTTATAGCAAGCTGCCCAGTGCAGGGACGTATTATCATCATTATCTTTTGCCTCCACAACGGCTTTCTGCTCTATCAAGTAGGCTGCCACCTCTTTTCGGTCATTTGCTGCTGCCCAGTGCAGGGGCGTACGGCCAACCTCATCTTTTGCATCCACTGCAGCGCTATTGTTTAGAAGGAGTTCTGCTAACTCTTTAAGGCCCTTTGCTGCTGCCACGTGCAGCGGCACCAAACCATTATTTTCTGCTGCATCCACAGCGGCGCCCTTTTCTAAAAGTAAGGCTGCTAACTCTTTATCGTCCTTTCTAGCTGCCAAGTGCAGGGGCGTACTACCAGCCTGAGTGGTTGCCTCCACGGCAGCGCCGTTGGCTAAAAGTAAGGCTGCTACCTGTTTGTGGCCTTCTTGAGCTGCCAGGTGCAGGGGCGTCCGACCGTACTGAGTAGTTGCTTCAATCTGTGCATTCTTCTCTATAAGATAGGCTACAACCTCTTTACAGCCATTCTCTGCTGCCAGGTGCAGAGGCGTCCAACCATCATTATTTGTTGCCTCTACGGCGGCGTCCTTGCCTAGAAGGAATTCTACTACCTCTTGGTGGCTATAGCTAGCTGCTACGTGCAGGGGCGTCCAATCAGCATTATCTGTTGCATTGATAGCGGCGTCATTGTCTAAAAGTAAGGCTGCTAACTCTTTGCAGCCCTTGAAAGCTGCCCAGTGCAGGGGCGTCCGACCAACCTCATCTTTTGTATCCAGCTTAGCGTTGCATTGTAGAAGCCCCTTTGCTGCCTCTACATCACCCCGCTCAGCGGCTATATGAAGGACTGTACGACCTTGATCGTAGGGCTTGTTGATGTCAATCCCGTGCGCTTGAAAGGTTTCTACGATATCCTTCTGCTCTAACGAAGCAGCTGTGTATAAGAGCGGAAGCCCTTCAGGGGTTGGCGGGAATGGATTAGCACCCCTACTTAACAAGCAAGCCACTACTTCGTTATGCTTGTTGTATACCGCTTGGACAAGGGGGGTGGTTTGAGTATTGTTCTTCGCTTCTACAGCAGCGCCTCGAGCTACAAGTAGCCTGACAGCGCTCCAATGACCGTGTGCTGCTGCCAAGTGCAGGGGCGTATGGCCCTCCTTATCTGTTGCATTGATGGCAGCGCCCTGCTCGGTCAGGTAGGCCGCGATCTCTTGATAGCCCCTCTCTGCTGCACAGTGCAAGGCAGTCTTTCCTTCACTATCGCTTGCATTCACATCTGCTTGCTCCTGCGCTATCAGCCTTTTCACTTCTTTAAACGCTCCTTGTTCTACAGCAGCTATGAGCGCTGTATCCGGTTTGATTACTTCGAGCACTATAGTTTTTGCTTTCCTTTTACCCCTACCATCCGTAACCTCTATTAAAATTTCTTCTTCTCCTGCTTGCATAGGCTTGAATACAAACGTTTCCTCTTCTTCAGGTGTTATTTCTATGTCAGTGATTGTCTTTTCTTGTATGCCTCTATATAAAAACTCACCACCTAGCTGGCTAGTGCCATTCATTTTCAAAGCTCCAGGAGGAGCATTCTTCACACGAACTTTTAGTACTAAAGTGTCTTCACCTATTACAATTTTTTCCTTACTAAGATCTTCATGGGTTACTTCTAGTTCTAAGGTAGTAGGAGGTGCTGTAAACGCATTATGTGGTGTAACGGCATTTTCGCCCTTATTGCTGTTTTTACACGCACCAACCAGCAGTGTAGCGAACAACAGGATAGATAGGCAATTTTTAAGCATGATTGTAAGGGTTGGCTATTACATATTATAGTTTTTTATACTAAAGATACGATAATAATTATTTATTCCTACCATCTATGAATTAGTTATAAATTTTTATGCTCTTTGGAAAATAATTTTTTATAGGGTGGTTTTAAATGGTTTTAAAATGTTCCCCTCACTCAGTCTAAATCATAACTCGGAATCGAACTGAGCTTGTGCCCTTCTCTACGATATTGATTGAGCAT
>JAKSDE010000219.1 GCA_022360235.1 Cytophagales bacterium | reverse complement strand
GATAGGCCAATGGTTGTAGCACCGCCGAGCATGGTAGCCACAAACGTCATGACCAATACCGATGTGCTAAACGTCCTTCTGCCAAGGGCGTAGTCGTCAATAGTTTTGTTTTTTCTGCCTACATACCAGCCCACCAGTAGGGTAGCGAGTAAGAATAGGTAGACGATAACGTGATCTAAAGTGAAATAGTTAATTAACGCTGTGGTTGTAGTGATTGTAGAAATAGTCATAATTTTTGCACCTTATTTTAGTTAGACCGAGGTTCTGAGTCTAATGAAAAACAACGAAGGGCGTGAACCTCTACTTCTTATTCTCAGCTTCCGCGGGTACGCCATACCCTTGAACACTGAAAGAAGCAAGAGGAACACGCCCTTTGCTTAGGCGCATTCCCAGTTTGCTTCCCGTCTCTCGTTCAAGTTGGTTTTGGCGTTTTGCGAAAAAGAGACAGTAAACACCCTCTGAGTAGCCGAGACTACTCTTTGAACTATTATTACCACAAATATAACTACTCTTTTGGAAGTATGCAAATTTTTTTAATCTTTTTTCTGTAGTACGGAAATATATTGAATAGTACACCACGGAGGCTCGTAGTAGCGGAGGGCACGAAGTATTCAATCACCTCACTCCTTCTCTCCATGATAGTCACCCCCCGGCACTCCTTTTGGGCTGCCCTCTCAGCCTCACTTACGCACGAGAGAGCGCTCGGCAGCTTACATTTAAAAATTTTTTAGAAAATTTTTTGTTTTTTATAAACCTATCTTTAACTTTGCTAAGTAAAACTTCATCAAAAGCTAGTTTATAACCTTCAGTGAGAATAAAATTATAGAATAACACATTTAAGCCGCCCGCATTAATTCAGGAATAGCTATTGGCTCAGCCTTGACCATTTTGGTTATCAGGTCATGAAAAATCACTTTTTTCTGCTTAATCATATTAAAACGGTAATTATATTCACACAGGTAAACCTGTAAATGTTTTACACTATGATGGATGCCTCTCAGCCAGGCTTTAAACATCAGGATATACCTAGGCGTAAGCTGAAGGGACTTCCCCTTCTTACTGGGATATTGCTTTGAAAAAGGATAGCTAGCTTTTAAGGGACTATACCCAGGCCAACCAGCTGTTTTAATGCAAGCCTGAGCAGCAATGTAGCGCTCAAAAAAAGGCCTTAATTCTTTTGTGCCAGCTCCATTGATAACTTGGGCATAAGCCTTATGTATACCATAATCACTTGTTTTGATAGCCAAGACTACCTCTCTTTTTTTTCCTTTACTCCTGCCTTGCCTACCTTCTTCGGATCCTCCTACCCGAAACTCGTCTACCTCAACTTGGCCTGTCAGTAAGCAATCAGGATCCTGTTCCATAGCTTTAATAGCCTTATAGAAAGCTTTTTGGATAGGAAACTTAAGCTTATGAAATAAGGTGCCCGCTGTGGGTGACTCATCGTATTTACAACGAGTACAACGTCTACTGTAAGGTTTTTGGCCTTTACAATAATTTGTGTTATCACACTTTTTACAAGTGTAACCATTTTTCCATTTACAGTTCGCTAGGTATTGGTAGCAAGCTTGTTGTGTAGAGAATTGTTTAGAGAACTCTATAATGTTGTTAGCTGTGAACATTTTAATATAAATTTTAGTTAAAAATCGCAATTTAAGCATTTTTAAAGTGTTTGGTAAATGTGTTATTCTATTATATTAAATAATCTATGGCAAGGGAGTAAGATTTTAACGCCCCTTAACTTCTTCTTTGCCTTAGACTTTGGTTACCTCCAACCATCAACCTATTCGTTTTTTAACTTGGGCCGGCCAGGGCTTACAAAATTATTAAGT
>JAKSDE010000094.1 GCA_022360235.1 Cytophagales bacterium | reverse complement strand
TGTTGGGGTAGGGAGGGTGCTCTAGGGCTCTTTGAGCATGTTGGGGTAGGGAGGGTGCTCTAGGGCTCTTTGAGCATGGTGGGGTAGGGAGGGTGCCCTAGGGCTCTTTAAGCATGGTGGGGTAGGGTGGGGTACCCTGTAAACCCTGGTGAATACAGCACGCAGACGTAAACGTGAGCCATTGCCATTACCGTTGCCATTGCTCTTGTGCCGTACCATGGCCGTCAGATGGGCGCCTAACAATCGCCACATAAGCAGCAAAGCAGCCATGCAACGAACCGCCAAAGTTGGACCCTTTAAACGCCGCATATGCTCGATATTGGATGGCGGATACGTCAGCGTTGTTGGTGGTGTGGCTGGGATCGTTCGGTGGTTTACCATCTCTGCTGCGTTGGGCACCTACCTCGAGGTGGGAGAGTAGCCGCAGCATCATCTATGCACGATCGTTGTCACTATAGCCGCACGGAGTGATGTAGGCATCTGATGGGATGCGATGTTGCTAGCTGGGTAACTAGGGTGTCGATGACCAAAACACGCGTCTGTGGGCACAAGTGCAGGTGGCAAGCAAAGCTGCCAACATAGTGCTCCATCTTCTTGCATCTTTCTGTGTGGTCTGATGCTTTTGGGTTCAGCAGGGACCCCGAGCGAGGGGATATGAGTTGCCCTGGCTGTATAGAACGGTGCTAGTCCACAAGCTGCTCGATCGCTTCTTTGCAAGGTGTTTTGCTTTGCAAACAGAGAACTCCAGAGCATAGAAGAGCTTGCAAACTGCGGGTTATGTTTGCCGATAGTTGTACTGCGGTATGGTACTACTACTACTTCGTCGCCTGGCGTAGTTGGTGTTACGATGCGTGCAACACTAGGAGGTTCCGCGGAGGCGGACCGGTAGTCTTGCTAATGTCGGGAGCAACCCCCGTGTCATTGATGCTGCCATGTGGGTGCAGCACCCTTTACGTGTAGACGGCAGCAACGAAACGAGCCTGCTTGATGTTATGATTATTATTATGAGCTGCTTGATATTATGATTATTATTATGAGCTGCCGAGAGGACACGTTGTTGGGGACCTCTAGGTTGAACCATGGAGGGGCAAGGTCTTGGCCGAAAGGAATGCAACTAGAATGCAGATTTTTGGGGCAAGTTAAGCCTTTGTCGGTAGACTCTGGCTTGGTCGTGCTCCGTTTTGCTATAATGCTTGGGTTTTTTGTATCCGGAACGGCGGATGTACCTCCCCTACAGGGCCGTGTAGTTAGCCTCAATTCAGTCAAGACCCCTGAGGAGTGGATAAATGTCGCCATCGGATCCGTGATCCTAGCTGCGGCCTTCTTTGCGTGGCGTGCCTACACGCGGTTTACCACCAGTATGAGCTAGCACCGGCGAGCCAAGGCATAGAAGTACCTGG
>JAKSDE010000124.1 GCA_022360235.1 Cytophagales bacterium | reverse complement strand
TCTTGAAGGTCCTAGCAGACCCAATAGACTGGAGTGCCTTTGAAAAAGCGTTTGACAGCTTCTACTCCAAAGGCTTTGTAACTCAGGACTTCTCATCCAACCCTTCTATTTCCAGCTATCTTTTGTTGGATAAACTCCTGGCTGAATAGCTCTTTTGGCTGTTTGCCCTGCCGCCAAAATTGCTACTGCTTGTTCCTGCTGTTGCTTGCTCCCCTCTTGTTGAAAATAGCGAGCATCCAATCTTTGCAGCTTTCTGATGGATTTTCCCTGATCGCCCTCATGAATGCCTTTCTTGTCTGTTAATTTTGAGAAGCATCTCAAGCTATTTTTTACCAATTATCGGTGCCCGCTTAAAGGGTTTTGATGCATCAAATAACTTTCGGTAAGTAATATGTTTTTTATGAATACTCCCCCCTACATTTTCTGCTACTTGCATCATGGTAGGATTAAAATCCCCTATCCAACTCATCTCTATATGCTCATAGGGGAAGCCATCGGCCCAAGCTACGGTAGAAAATGCATCGACAATCGCACTTTCTATTCCTCTTCCCTGAAATCTTGGGATTACTCCAAAGATAATTCCTATCGCTTTATTACAATGTTTCATAAGTTTATGGTAGAGAAATTTTAGTTTACCCCAAAAATTTAGTTTACCATTGACATGGCGGATGTATTGATTCACATCCGGTATGCATAAGAAAAAAGCAATAGGTTCTCCTTGGTAGTAAGCATACCAAAGTAACTCTACATCTAAAATAGGCTTCAGCTTCTTCATAAGCTCCTTTGCTTGGATTTGCGTCATCTCTTCTATCCCTTCTTCATGCGATGTCCAGGCTTTATTATAGACCGTTCTAAAATCCTCCACATACTTATCAAGATGCTTCAAAGTAGCATGCGCAAAAGTATAGTCTGGATTCCTTTTGATTCTTGCCGCTTTTTGTTTGATTTTGTCTGACGAATCTTCACTTATCTTCCTATAATAAGTGTATTGGTTAAAGTAGGTTTTGAATCCATAAGCTTCAAACAAATCTTTGTAGTACAACGGATTATAGTTCGCACAATAATTAGGCGGATAAAACCCTTCTACTAATAGCCCCCACCACCGATCTCTATGACCAAAATTAATAGGCCCATCCATAGCTTCCATTCCCCTTTCCTCCAGCCAATTTTTACATTGATCGAACAGCATAAAGGCTGCTTGCTGGTCGTTGATACATTCAAAAAAGCCTATCCCTCCTGTAGGCTGATCAAAGCTGTAAGCCGTTTTTTGGTTGATAAAGGCTGCGATTCTGCCAATCGTTTCTTCATCTTCATCTTGTAAAATCCATCTTATACATTCCCCCTGGCTAAAATACTCATTAGTGTGGGGGTTAAAGACGTCCGCTATATCTACATCTAAAGGGCGAATCCAATGAGGATCATCCTTATACAATCTAAGGGGGAGTTTTAAAAACGCTTTGCGTGTAAAAGGGTCACTCACTTCAATCAACTTCATAGGCACTATGTTTTTTAGATTATCAAAAATAAGTAGTTATTTATACGAGGAAAAGAACAGTCTACTCCTGTAGATTGAGGGAAGCTTTCCAGACCAACCAACTTCTTTATTTTTTGGTTAATTTTGTTCTAAAGTTAATCCATCATGTTTGAAAACCTTAGTAATAAACTAGCGCGAGCTATTAAGACGCTAAAAGGGCAAGGAAAAATTACAGAGATCAATGTTGCCTCTACCATAAAAGAGATCAGAAGAGCACTTGTAAACGCTGACGTCAACTACAAAGTTGCAAAAGAAGTTACAGATAACATCAAAACAAAAGCATTAGGGAGGGATGTACTTATTGCCGTTTCTCCAGGGCAGTTACTCACCAAAATTGTCAGCGAAGAGCTAGCCACTTTGATGGGTAGTGAGAAAGTAGCGATTAATATAACAGGAAACCCCGCTATTATCCTGATGGCAGGCTTACAAGGTTCTGGGAAAACTACTTTTTCAGGGAAACTCGCTTTACATTTCAAAAACCAGGGCCAAACGGTTTTATTAGCAGCTTGTGATATTTATCGCCCGGCTGCTATCGAGCAACTCAAAGTAGTAGGAACACAAATTGGCGTAGAGGTGTATGCAGAACCTGAAAGTAAGAATGCACTTCAAATTGCTCAGCAGGCGATCGAGTATGCAAAAGCCAAGCACAAGAAAATAGTTATCGTTGATACGGCAGGTCGCCTAGCCATTGATGAAGCGATGATGCAGGAAATTGCTGGCTGGAAGAAAACGTTGCAACCTGCTGAAACTCTCTTTGTTGTAGATGCCATGACGGGACAGGATGCTGTGAACACGGCAAAAGCCTTTGATGAGCAATTAGACTTTGATGGGGTAGTTTTGACCAAACTAGATGGTGATGCCCGGGGCGGAGCAGCTCTTTCTATCCGAACAGTGGTTGACAAACCTATTAAATTCATTAGTACGGGTGAAAAAATGGATGCCATAGATGTCTTTCATCCAGACAGAATGGCAAAGCGTATACTCGGTATGGGTGATGTCATTTCATTCGTTGAAAGGGCTGAGCAACTTTACGACGAGCAAGAGGCGCGAAAGCTAAGTAAGAAGATTCACAAAAATCAGTTCGACTTGAATGATTTTCTCTCCCAAATTCAAAAAGTCAAAAAGATGGGAAATGTTAAGGATTTAGTAAGTATGTTGCCAGGGTTAGGGAAGACACTAAAAGATACGGATATCGATGATGATATGCTCCAATCTTTTGAAGTGATCATCCAATCTATGACACCCCATGAAAGGGCTAATCCTGCTGTTCTCAATGGAAGACGCCGCAAAAGGATAGCACTGGGTAGTGGAAGCTCTATTCAAGATGTGAATAACCTCATTACTCACTTCAGTAAGCTCCGTAACATGGTAAAGAAAACCGGGGAGATGAAGAAGTTAATGAATCTAGCAGGATTATCTCGTTAAGGGCTGTATAGATGAAACGAACGGCTACGATGTTTTACTGTTCATAGCCATGATCAATTAACAAAGCCTTTCCTTTGGTACGTTGAACCGCGAGTTGATCACAGCGTTCATTTTCTACATGGCCTGCATGTCCTTTTATCCACCGTAAAGTTACTTGATGCTTCTGATATACCTTCCAAAATCTTTGCCAAAGATCGACATTTTTTTTGCCTTTAAAATCTTTCTTTATCCAAGCTCGTAACCACCCTTTCCTTACCGCATTAACCACATATTGAGAGTCGGAATATACAGTTACTGCTTGTCTCTCTTTTTTTAGTGCTTCTAGCCCCACCACTACTGCCAATAACTCCATCCGATTATTCGTTGTTTTTCTAAAACCCTGGGAAAGCTCTTTCCTATGATTTTTATATTTCAAGATGGTCGCATAGCCCCCTGGGCCAGGGTTCCCTCTAGAAGCACCATCTGTATATATCGTAACCATTTATAAAAAAAGATGTGTCTTCACTAGCTTCACCGCAATAGATAGTAACACAATACCCATCACTTTGCGGATAACGTTCAGGCCTGCTCTTCCGAGCTTCCTCTCAAACCACTCAGAGTATTCTAAGATAATATACACAAATATAAGATTTATTAAAGTACCACCTAAAATATTGATATCCTTATATTCCGCCTTCAAAGCTAAAATCGTCGTAAGGGTTCCTGCACCCGCTAACATAGGGAATGCTAGTGGCACAATCGAAGAGGATCCTACATCTTCCGTATCTATTTTGAAGATATCGATATTTAAAACCATTTCTAAACCTAAAATAAATAATACGATTCCTCCTGCTACTGAAAAAGAACTTATATCGACATGAAACAGCCTCAGGAGACTCTCTCCTACAAACAGAAAAGTAGACATAATAATACCTACAGCTATCGTAGCTTTCTTTGCTTCGATGTGCCCTACTTTTCTTCTAAAATTGACTATGATCGCAGTACTCCCTAGAATATCCATCACAGCAAAGAATATTAAAAATGAAGAGAATACCTCTTGAGAATCAAAATCACTGAAAAATTGATAGATGCTGTTCATAGAGTACTGATTTATTAAGTAAATTAACGTGTGTTCAATAAGCTAGTAACGATAATCAATTAGTCTGGCAAATTTAATATAAGTGACTAAAATATAGCTTCTAAGGAAGAAAAATATTTCTGTAGTTAAAATGAACAAGGCTGACGTATGCTAAATTGTTGCACGCACCTCACCAACGCAGTCAAGGTTGGGCATCGATGTCTCCTACTCCCTATCCACTGTTTATAGGCTTTTTGCGTAGGTATTGGGGTATCTACCAAAAAGTTTATCTTACAAGGGGGGAGTGAGGTTGTCAGTAATAGCCTACATCGAACTTAGCCTTGTAATAAATGCCATATTTTGTCTTTAAGCAAGCCTATCCCCTGGTCAGTAACAGAAGAAATAAACACATAGGGTATAGCAGGCAAATCTTTTTCAATAGCTTCTTTGCGTTCCTCGTCAATCAGGTCAACTTTTGAGATAGCAAGAAGCCTCTTTTTAGTGAGGAGTTCAGGGTTATGCCTTTCCAGTTCTTTCAATAGCGTATGATACGCTTGAGGGACATATAGCGAATCTGAAGCTACTATGAATAGCAAAATAGCGTTCCGTTCGATATGTCTCAAGAAACGCGTTCCCAATCCTTTACCTTCGGCAGCTCCTTCAATAATCCCAGGAATATCTGCCACCACAAATGATTGATCGTTGCTATAGGCTACCACACCAAGATTAGGGGTTAGGGTTGTGAACGCATAATCAGCAATCTTGGGCTTCGCTGCCGAAATAACTGATAAAAGCGTTGATTTTCCTGCATTAGGAAATCCAACCAAACCCACATCAGCCAACAATTTCAGTTCTAGAATAATCCACGCTTCTAGCCCTGTCTCACCAGCTTGGGCAAAGCGCGGTGCTTGCTGCGTAGCAGACTTAAAATGCGCATTTCCTAGCCCCCCTCTTCCTCCTGGAGTGAGTATATGCTGTTGGCCATCTTCTGTTATTTCTATTCGTACCTTACCTGTTTCAACTTCTTTAGCTACCGTTCCTAAAGGTACCTCTAAAACTACGTCTTCCCCATGAGCTCCTGTTCGGTTTCCTCCTTCTCCAGGTTTACCCTCTCCTGCTATCACATGCTTTCTATACTTTAGATGTAATAAAGTTGACAGCTGGTTGTTACCCTGCAAAATAATATGACCTCCTCTACCGCCATTTCCACCATCAGGCCCTCCTTTAGGCACAAACTTTTCTCTTCTAAAATGCACTGCCCCTGCACCCCCTTTCCCAGAACGCGCACAAAACTTTACATAGTCAACAAAATTAGTGGATGCCATGATGCTTATAGGGCTTACTATTGTGCTTGGTCAATTGTTTTTAAACGATCGATCGCCGTAGTAATACGTGCAAATACTGCCTCAATAGCTCCTACACCATTTACGTTGAACAACTTACCTCGACTTTTATAATACGCTGCTACAGGCAAAGTTTCTTCTAAATACACATTTATTCTTGTAGCAACTTTCTGATCATCTATACGCCCTAGCATGTTACGTCTCTGCTTGATTCTTTGTATTAATTCTTCTTCTGGCACCGTTAGCGTAATCATACCCGAAATGCTTGTTTCATATTCAGTCAGTTTTTTATCAAGCATTTCTGCTTGTGCTACTGTTCTTGGGAAACCGTCAAAAAGAAGTCCCTTACTGTGGCTATGCTCCTTAATCTTTTCTTCTACCATATCCATTACGAACTTATCAGGTACCAACTGCCCTTCGTTAATATATTTTTTTACTTGTGCTCCTATAGGTGTTTCTTCGTTGATGTGCTTTCGAAAAAGCTCCCCCGTAGAGATATGGATCAACTGATATTGACCAACAATCTTTTCACTTTGTGTTCCCTTGCCAGCTCCTGGAGGACCTGATAATACGATATTCAACATACTGCTAAAAGTTTAAAAGGTACAAATATAAAATTTAGAGATAGAAAGTGTGGCTACGATCTTACGGATGTTAATGCATAACACACCTTCTCATTAAAGGGGCTGTAGAATCTTAAAAAATGCTATCAACTTATAAGTCTCTATTAGCTTTAAAAAGAGATTTTTAGAAAAATTAGTGCGGCTTTCTAAACGCCCTAGCTAGATTGGGTTAGTCTGAAG
>JAKSDE010000302.1 GCA_022360235.1 Cytophagales bacterium | reverse complement strand
TGCGGGGAAACTCGCTCGCTGCGTTCTTAGGGGAGACGGTGGTGGCAACACCACCCTCTTACCCGACAGTTCTGAGTTTTAGGTGGGTTCTATTAACCGTATCAAACCCCTTACTACTCAAGGGAAGATAGTTGGTGCAGATTGAGTTTTTTTTAAACTTTTTCCAAATTCTACGCTTATTACCAGGGATGGGGCTGCTCAAATCGGCCTACCAACTCCGTCACAGGAGGGTAACCCTCAACGTACTCCGCTACTTCCTGCTCCAAGCTATGGAAAGACCCTCCTGCTTAATTATGCATGAAAATTTGGAACTAGAAACTAAGAACTAAATTTGCTAAGCGTTAGGCTAACTTCTTTTTTTGAGATAGATTGACAGAAAAAAGAACTATATTTATTTTTAACTTGTATCGTTAAGTAAAAAACTTTCACAAGAGATTCATGAAAATAGTGGATTCTATAAAAATTGAGATTCCATCCCTACGGGAGAATATCAGGATCGTCGAAAGCTTTATTGAAAACGCTAAAAAGCGCTTTCGTATTAGCGACGATATCTATGGAAACATTATGGTAGCCGTTACAGAAGCGGTTAATAATGCTATCACGCACGGTAATAAAGAAGAGGAAGATAAAAATGTGATGCTTTCTTTATTTCTTGAAAATGATGCTATCCGTTTTGAAGTAAAAGATGAAGGCAAAGGATTTGATTATCACAATTTACCAGACCCTACCTTGCCAGAAAATGTTGAAAAGCTCTATGGAAGAGGGGTCTTTTTAATGAGAAAACTGTCAGATGAAGTGAGTTTTGAAGACAATGGGAGGCTTGTAGTGCTTACTTTTTACATGAATTAGTCGCCACTCAAGAAGAAATGAGAAAGGATTATAGGATATAACAGCTATCCTAATTTTAAGGCAGGTCCGTGAAAGGTAATATCCATAATTCTGTGTAAAGCGCTCCTCTACAGATATACCTATTAGCGTAGGTACTATAGCGAGGGGGTAAGTTTGTGGAACTTACTAGGTCGCAAGAAACCCCCACTATAATTACTAAAAAATTGAGGGAGTATGTCACCTTCGCATTGATTTATCAAGTAATACATGCAGGTATTTAAATTTGGCGGTGCTTCTATCCAAAGTGCTGAAGCAGTAAGAAAAGCTGCTAACATCATTCAAATTCATGAAGGTACGCCCCTTGTGGTTGTTATCTCGGCCATGGGTAAAACAACGTGTGCCTTAGAGGCTATTCTTCAGAAAAAGATGGATAACCAGCCCTACAAAGAGGAGATTCAACAACGTTACTTTTATCATCAAAACATTGCTCGTAGCTTACTAGTCAAGTTAAAGCAAAAAGTTCACCACGAGCTTATACAATGGCAGGAACAACTTATAAAAGTGCTCTCTCCTACTTTGATTCCCCATTTATTTGACAAGCTTTATGACAAATTTGTTGCGCATGGAGAGCTCATTGCTTCTAAGATTATTTACTATTATTTGAAGGAACAAGAGATTCCTTGTGAATGGGTAGATGCGAGAAGGTACATCAGGACAAACAGTAAGTTTCGTAATGCGCAGGTTGACTGGAAAACAACCCATGATTTAGTAAGAAGTGCTTTCCCCCCTCTTTTGCAACAAAAGAAAGTGGTGATTACCCAAGGGTTTATTGGGCGTGATGAAAATAGGCAAACAACTACGCTAGGGAAGGAAGGTTCTGATTTTACAGGGGCTATTGTAGCTGCCATCTTAGAGGCTACTTCACTAACTATTTGGAAAGATGTACCAGGAATTATGAATGCTGATCCTAAGGAGTTTGACAATACGATCAGATTTGATCAAGTCTCTTACAAGGAGATGGCGGAGATGGCTTTTTATGGCGCTAAAGTGGTACATCCTAAAACTATTCAGCCCTTAGGTTCCAAAGATATTCCGCT
>JAKSDE010000096.1 GCA_022360235.1 Cytophagales bacterium | reverse complement strand
TGGATCGTTCCCTCAGCGCTGGACCATCTTCGGCCGGTGTGGGCCATGAGCTTGCCCGTTGGCTACAAGGTGCTATAGCTAACCTCCACACCCCCCTCTGGCTCTTCTTGAGATGGCCCGGAGCAGCAGATCACCGACAACAGTTGAAAGACCCAGTACCCGGGCTTGTTAGACATAACTAAAGCTATTGTAACGCGGTATCGCTGGGCCAAATGGCATGAGTGTCGAAATGCAGCCGATGTGCTACCAATAGACGCAAAATACGATGGCCGATACTCACGTGAAATAATGGCTGCTAAACGTGCTGCACGTAACTTGTGGTTTCTGTTTGTGTGCGGAGTCATGTGCCATTGTGTGGCTTTTCAGCCACGTTGCATCACCTTGTTTTGTTCACGTGCTTGGCGGCTCCCAACACCACTCAACGCTAAGCAAGGGCGCAACAAGAGTGTAGCGCACGTTTGTAGCAAAAGCTTGCAGCAAAGCTACATCTTGTTGCGCGTCGTGGGCCGACTGGCAGCTCCATTGACTGACGAGGGTTCGCTGCCGACTTTGCTTGCAGCACTGGGGCAGATGCCAGTGTCCCTCCGAACCTTTGCAAACAAGACCATCTGGGGTGGCAGGGTGGGTGGCTTTCACGAAGCGCGCCTACTGCCGCGCGCCCCACCCCCTCAGAACCTTGTAGACGTTGCAGTGGGCGGCAGGTTTCAACTTGCAGGCATGGGGTCTGGTAGAAATGCATGCAACTATTCTGCGCTATTCTGCAGTGTGAACCCGCTGATGAACACAGCAGCACTGTTGGTACCCCACTTAGCATCCGCAAAGCCGCACAACCGCAGGAGGCTCTTCACATCGGGCCATGTGGTCCTGCATTCACGTGGAACCCTTTGCAGCAGGTTGCCTCCCGCTGCGATCCCTTACGTGCCCGATGCCATGTGCTGAACATGTCCTACCCTTCGACTACCTTCAGGTGGAGGCCCTAACTGTTGTCGGATTGATTGCAACTCCCAATGGATGTTGCTGTTGTGCACCGTTGACGTTGGATGGCTGCGAGTTTGGGGGCTTGACTGGCGCGTTTGCCTCACAGCAGACAATCATCGTACCTTGAGGGTTGCCGTACTATCAAGATAATCGCTGCATTCTAGTCGCGGATTTGGCTGTGATTAGCCCGAATCTGCGCTTGTGCAGGTAGCATTTCGACCAATAGCGCACGTTTTGGTTGCTAGTTGCTTCCGCAACTATGCCGATTCTGCGGTTCTTCCAATTCTACTCATATCACTCCCTGCAACTTCCCTGCAACTTCTGCTTCAACCAACCAGCCTACACCACGAGGGGGCCTCTCCAAACGACCATCTCCA
>JAKSDE010000425.1 GCA_022360235.1 Cytophagales bacterium | reverse complement strand
CAAAATTATTTTTGAAATTATCTTTTAGCAATAAATAGTTATATTTTTAGATGATTCCTTAAGGAAATTTGGCCATAATTAGGAAGAGAGCGCTTCCTTACTATAGTCGATTACTTTTTTTCTTACTGACGCATTGATTGCAGGGGCGTTCGGGTCATTGACGGATGGTTGACCAGAGGGAACGGTGCTACTATCCCCACGAAAGGAGAAATTGAGTATCCTATTTATTTACTTTTTTGATAATAAAGCTGTATTATTAAGGTATGAAGCTAATCGTATAACAAAATATTTTATACTATCAATCAAAAAATAATTAAAATCTTTATTATCGCCCTTATAACAGGAATTTTATGCGCCCACTGTACCCAACGGAAAAATTGAGTCCTCTATTTATTTGCTTTTTTAATAATAAAGTTGTATTATGCAGGTAGTAATTTAATCGTATAGCAAAATGTTTCACCCTATCAATCGAAAAAATCATGAAAAACTTTATTATCTTCCTTATAACAGGAATTTTATGCACCCACTGTACCCAAAAGTATATTAAGATGGACAAAGACAACCTCCACCCGACAGGGAATACTCAAGGCGGCCCCACAGCAGGAACAACGAGCACCCCAGCGGGAACAGCGAGCAGTACCTCACCAATAGCTGACCTCAGCGAAACAGAATTGGTAGAGAGACTCTTTAGGGTCCTCAAAGGCAACGAATATTACTTCGATGACGAAGATGCAGCAGCATTTGAAGTAGCATTCAAAGAGAAAATCGAAGAGGTACTCGAAGAAGCAAAAAGAAGGGGCATAGCAAAAGAAGTGGTAAATTCAATAGATGCTAAGGACGATGAAACGCCTTTAATTACGGTTTCCGCCGCTGGTAACGTGGGCTTGATGGAACTATTTTTAGCTGCAGGTGCAGACGTGAATAAGAAGGATGCGGATGGGGAGACAGCCTTGCAATCTGCCGCTTTTTTGGGGCACACGGAGGCTGTAAAGCTCCTAGTAGAAAGAGGTGCTACAATAGATGCGGCAGATGAGGATGATCGGACAGCCTTGCACGATGCCGCTTCTGAGGGGCACCTGGAGATTGTAAAGTTCCTGGTAGAAAAAGATGCTAACATAGAGGCAGCAAATGAGGATGGCTCGACAGCCTTGCTGCTTGCTGTAGGGCGTGGGCATCGTGATGTAGTAGCCTATTTACTAGAAGAAGGAGCTTATATAGAGGTAAGGGATGAGGATGGGTATGGAGTGTTGGAGAAGTTAGTAGGAATTGAAGATGATGAACAAAGAGACACTATGGAAGAATTACTACGTAGTTACAAGAAAAAGAAAGAGAAAAAGTAGGAGTGGTTTATTTGTTTGAAGTGAAGAGAGAAGGAGAAGTTACAAAAGTGTCATTCACTTACAATAGTTTTACATGTCTATGTTTTTTGGGGGGAATAAAGAGAATGAAAAGAAAGATCATCAGCTAAGAAATATATTCCCTTTTATGCGTCGAAGAGAGGAGAAGGCTAGCACTGATAGGGATCAATCGTTACGTGCTGATGAGGCAGCTTACTTGCAATACATCGAGCGAAGCCTGGATCGAAAGATGGAAGGATATTCCCCCCACAGTAATAGAGAAGAAGAAAAAGAAGATTTGGAATTGCTATCGAGAATAGCGTTCAACATGCGGACGGAGTCTGATACTGAATGGGAAGCACTACAAAGCGAAATATTCGCAATAAGAGGAGCTACGAGTGGCCAGGAAATCGCCCATTTAGAGGAGCTCATCAGTAGAATCGACGATTGGCAGCAAAAGAATTTTGGCAAGGGTAGATTTCTCTCTCGCCGTA
The DNA here is from genome assembly GCA_022360235.1 of Cytophagales bacterium. Classification (GTDB taxonomy): domain Bacteria; phylum Bacteroidota; class Bacteroidia; order Cytophagales; family Amoebophilaceae; genus JAKSDE01. The sequence goes on along the minus strand of JAKSDE010000425.1, from coordinate 1,066 downwards.
CTCATCAGGAGTTACTCGCAGTCTATAAGCTTGTCAAGCAGTTACATCGAACAGTAGGAAGGATATGGGACGACATCTCTGAGGAAGACCTCGACAACCTTGCTTTAGAGGCAAAAAGGTTGAAATCAGGAAGTTTGTTTTTCAGCACTACCTTTAGCAAAATCAAAAGAGCCCTGAAGCGGTACGAGTACTACCAGCAAAGAGATGACCGATCCAACGCGTGTGCAATGCGCAAACCATTAAGGCAGCTCACCACCCAGTGGCTCTCTCACGCCCACACCAAAGAGAAGGTCATTGTAAGCCAAGAGCTCAAAGACGTGGCTACGTTAAGACTAAGCCGGGTCATGGAGCTATCGGTCAGTCAAAAGCTGACACCCGCTGATTTACAAGCCAGAGAGGAAGAGACAAGGAAAAAATTTGAAGGGGCCATAGCGTGTATAGGTAAGAAAAGCGCTCGGAGTTTATGGAATTTATGGGGTTTATGGGGCAGAGATGCAGCGTTGGAAGCTACTCAAGAAGAATTTGCAGAGGTTGGGAATGTTTTTTCCTTTGGCGAGAAAGCAGAGGTTATCAAAGGAGGAGTCAAGGTTGGGAAGGAATGGTTAAACAAGAATAGGAATCGACGTATCGGAGGGTTTAGCTTTCGTACCCATCAGCAATTACTCAATGCGTACCTGTTTGTAAAAGACCTCCATCAGGTACTCAACAAGGGGGAGGTAGATTTATCTTGGTACGCAAGGATAACCCAAAACTTACAAGGAGATTTATTTAAAAAGATTCAAAGGACGCTTAATAAATACCAGAACTATAGAAAAGAAGGAAAAGAAGAAAGAGCTAACGAAGCAAGAGAAGAATTAACTAGGCGAGTAGCTGATTGGTTGGAGAACAAAGAGCAAGAGAAAATCATTTCCCTCTATAATCTACTTGAGCTTGCGCCAGAGGAGATCGCCAGGCTGGAGAGGGAGGCGGCACGAAATCCCGTTAAAGAAATGATAAACTGGGGACTAGGTAAAGTGAGAACGGGCTTAAGGGGAGGAGTGAATGTTGCATTTGACTACCTCTTTGT
>JAKSDE010000235.1 GCA_022360235.1 Cytophagales bacterium | reverse complement strand
TTGTAGCTGCGTGTTGCTATCTGTAGCGGGGCGGGGCGGTGAAATCCGGCAAGATTGTTAGTTTACATGTCATGTCCGTGACGGGCAGCTGATTGACGAGACGGCATGCAAGACGGCACCTTGGCCGTGTCTGTTGATAGGGTAGGAATTTAGGAGGGAATGCCCTCAGCGCTGATGGGGCTGCTGGTAAGGTGTCCTGCTGACCGGCATCGTGCCGACGTCTGTGAGCCGTGGCAATGATCACGCGTGCTGACTAGTTGTTGGCAATGTTGTGGAGAGTTTGCCGTCTGCTCGCAGTAATGTATCAAGTTGATTGCGACGCTTTGTGATGGTAGGGACTGCCTCCCTCCCTTTCATACACATACCACCGTTATTATTCTAGCCACACGTGTGTACCCACTTTTGCTGCCGCAGTAGCCCCATTCACGCCTGCGTGGGGTTCTCAGCCTAGATTGTGCAGTCCCATCTTGTTCAACTGCTGCCCCAGCAGTCTCTTGTCTGCAGCTACGCAGGCCGTTCGGAGCTACCCGACAACCTCAAAGCGCTCTTCCGCACGGTGGCCATGATGGTGCCTGACTACGCCATGATTGCCGAGATCATCCTGTACTCATTCGGCTACCTCCAGGTGGGAAAGCGCTTGACAGAGAGAGTTGCATAGCACTAGGAGCTTGTTGCAGCGTCCTGCATTGCCTGGCGTCACAGTACCATGCGGTTATTGTAAAGTGCACGAGAGATTCTTAGTGTGGCTGTGAGAGACGGAGCGAGTGCTTTCAATGCAGGTGCCACAACAAACAGCTGCGCCTACATTCTGTAGTGGCCTAGACACGTACGCTCTACTCGCCTTGTGCATGTAGCTGGTAAGCACTGCTTGCAAGTCAGATGTAGTTGAGCTTGATACGCTCGAATGCGTTGTCTACGTGCGGGTCCTTGCCGTACGTGTTTTGGCAGCGTCTCCTCTGCACCAGCTTGAAACAAGTTGCGTGGTCGTCTGGTGGGTGTTTCCTGCTAAGGGCTCTGTGCTCCAGGTTACTTGTTCCTCCATG
>JAKSDE010000097.1 GCA_022360235.1 Cytophagales bacterium | reverse complement strand
TTCTACCGTCCCCTATCGAAACCAGGAACTCGAAACTAAGAACCAAGAACTAGGAACTATGAAAAAAGTAGCTTTTTATACATTGGGATGTAAACTTAATTTTTCTGAAACCTCTTCTATCAGCCGATTATTTGAAGAGCAGGGGTTTGTGCGGGTGGATTTTCATGCTCAGCCAGATATTTTCGTCATCAATACGTGTTCAGTAACAGACAATGCCGATAAGAAATGCCAGCGTATCGTCAAAGAAGCTTTGAAAATCGCTCCACATGCTTTTATTATCCTTATGGGTTGCTATGCACAGCTAAAGCCTGAAGAAGTGGCTAGCATCCCTGGGGTGGATGTTGTGCTAGGGGCGAATGAGAAGTTTAAGTTGCTAGAGCTCATTACTAGTTTTGAGAAGCCGTCTACAACGCAAGTATATGCTTCGGCGATTAAGGAAGCACGTACTTTTCATGCTGCTTACACTATGCATGATAAGACACGAACTTTCTTGAAAGTACAAGATGGGTGTAACTATCATTGTTCTTTCTGTACGATTCCGCTCGCTAGAGGTAAAAGCCGTAGTGATACGGTGGAGCATATTGTGCAGCAGGCACAAGAAATTGCCCAACATGGTGTGAAGGAGGTGGTACTTACAGGTGTCAATATTGGCGATTATGGTATTATCGAAGGGCGTAGGCAAACAAACTTTCTCACGCTTATTCAAGCCTTGGATGAGGTGACGGGTATAGCGCGTTTTCGTATCTCTTCTATCGAGCCTAATTTGTTGGACAATACTATTATAGCATTCGTTGCACAATCTAAACGTTTTGTGGCGCATTTTCACATTCCGCTACAAGCTGGTAACGATAAAATCCTTCGGTCGATGCGTCGCCGCTATCAAAGGGAGCTATATGCTGATCGTGTCGCTACAATTAAAACGTTGCTACCACATTGCTGTATTGGTGTGGATGTTATTATAGGCTTTCCAGGCGAAACAGAAGAGGATTTCTTAGCTACATATCGTTTTCTGAACGAACTAGGTATTACTTATTTACATGTTTTCCCCTATTCTGAACGGGCTAATACTCCTGCTCTTGATTTAGAAGGGGTAGTACCTTCCAAAGAAAGAAGCCGAAGAGCAAAGATGCTGCGTATACTTTCTGAGAAAAAGAAACAGCACTTTTATGAAGAAAATCTTGGTAGCGTTGCTACGGTGCTTTTTGAACAGAAGGAAGAAGGAGGCTTGATGGAGGGTTTCACCGAGAACTATATTCGCGTTGTTACCCCTTTTGATCCTCTCTTGGTAAATACATTGAAGAAAGTGCGTCTCAAGACGATTAATGAACGTGGTTTAGTTGAAGTAGACAGCGTGGTGTAGTAGACCTCGTATGCCGCTCAGTCTTTCCCTTCGTCTTTTTCCTGGTGCCTGGGTCAACCTCTAATCTGCTCCTAGCATTCTATAATATTCTACACGTCTTCTTAATCGTCGAAATCCAAATATAAAATCATCTTCTAGGTTACCTTTGGCTGATAATCCGGCGTATTTATGAAATATTTGAAGGTCACTTGTTTTTCCCCCCTGAATCCACGTTACATTAGTTCCATCTTCCTCTTCTTTCAAGTCAAAGATCATGATTGAGCCGTTTCTCCAGGTATCGGTTTCTAGTTGCATCACAATTCTCTTATTAGGCTCACAACCGATAATCCTCCAAGAGCCTTCATCTGCCTGTTGCCTCTTACTAGCAAACCACATTTTAGCACCTGGACCTTCCTTGGGTTCTCCATAGACTGTTATCAGATCAAAATCGTATCTTTCCCATGGTGACCATTTTTCCCACTTTTTTAAGTTACTTACTTCTTCAAAAATAATACTTGCAGGTGCTTTAATCTTGAAAGACATTTCAGTATAATAACTCCTCGGTAAAAATATACCTACGATAACAATAAACGCAACCACGCTTACCAACATGTCACGGAGTCGCTCCAACCTCTCTTGGTTAGTCGGCAACGGTAAATGTGCTAGCGGATCTAGATTTTCCTTTTTCTTTCTTCGTCGTGCCATAAAGTGAATAATTTTAGTCTGTTAATAGCAAATATACTAAGTTTGTTGCTAAATAACAATTCAAAGATTTTTTGGAAATAATTTCTCCTCTCTATTGAATGCAAGTTCAACGAGGTTCTTAGTTCCTAGTTTTTAGTTCTTAGTTCCTGGTTTCGATACCGGAACTCAGAACCCGGAACTCAGAACTCAGAACCCGGAACCCGGAACTCAGAACCCGGAACCCGGAACTCAGAACTCAGAACCCGGAACTCAGAACCCGGAACTCAGAACCCGGAACTCAGAACTCAGAATGAATTACTAGAACAACTCCAGTTGAGTTTTTTCTGAAGAAGCGTTGTTTCCTTCTAGCGTTACAGTATCACCTGTAGTATAGTTTTCTTTTTTGTTGTTCCTCTTCTTTGTAGCGTCACGCATAGCTACTTCAACAGGTTGTTCTCGGTCATCTGCTTTTTGGGCACTGAGGAACTTCACTTTTGTAATTTTGTATTTCGATAACCGGTTCCCTCTTGCCTTCCAGCCTTTTATATCGATCAGTTGATCGAGATCGTATTGTTCGTTTTGTTTTTCCTTACTGGCTCGAGTACGGTATTCAATGGCCACCTGTAAATGAGGTGCTGTTGTTACGAGTGTGAGCTTTGACCCTTTATTTTCGCTAATAAAGCAGAATTTCTTATTAAGCGTAGTAGTCTCTATCTTGAATCGTTTTATAAAAAACTGCTGCACCTTTCCATCATAATACACAGCTGCAATGATTTTCTCAGGGTCAAACTTTTCTATCAGCATGATTTTCTCAGGGTCGTAGCGGTTAGTGAGTTCATAGGTTGTTAACGCATAATCCCCCTCTTTGTAGATGGCTATAATGTTATCTCCAGAGTGAAAATTTCCTAGCAGGGTACCCCTTCCCTCTTTATTAAGCTTCCCGACGGCATTGTCATACCAGATATCCAAACCACCGAGGGTAGACTTTCCGGTTTGTTTCAATTGAATCTTTCTGACAGGATATTTCGTTAAAGTATTTCCTTGTGCGCCTCTTCCCTTGATGGCTAAGGTAGAAAAATCAAAGTCAAAAACCTTATTTCTAGCTTTAGCTGCTGCCGTAAGGTAAATGGTCACTACTTCTGCTTCTCCATTGGGGTTGACGGTAAAATATAGTATCCTCGAATCCTTGTGGCCTTTGGTAAGGTCATACACTTTATCTCTAGTAACGCTTAACACTTGAAAACGCTTGACCATGGAACGGCCTGTTTTCCCATCCACATATACCATGTTGTATACTATGCGGTCATCGTTCTTCTTAAAGACGGCTACATGCATAATAGCTTTCCCTACAAAAACTTTTTCAGCTATCTTGGTAACTAAACATTTTCCGTCTTTTCGAAAGACAATCACATCATCTAAATCAGAACACGCACCTATCAATTCATCTTTCTTCATACCATAGCCAACAAACCCCTCTTTACGATTCACATACAACTTTTGGTTATTCGCTGCTACGGTATGCGTTACAATGGTATCGAAGTTACGCATTGCTGTTTTTCGTTCTCTTCCTTTCCCATATTTTTCCAACAACCCCTTGAAGTAGCTAATGGCATAGGCTACTAAATTTTTCAAGTGATGCTCCACCTCTGCTAATGCTTCTAGAGATTTTTGAAGTGCTTCCTCGGCTTTACGGGTGTCGTACTTAGAGATTTGTTTAATTTTGATTTCTGTCAGGCGAATGATGTCTTCTTCCGTGATAGTTCTATAAAAATTTTTTTTATAAGGCGCTAGTCCTTTGTCGATGGCTGCTAGCACGGCTTCCCAAGTCTCGCATGTCTCTATAGCGCGGTAAATACGTTTTTCGATGAATATCTTCTCCAACGAAGCAAACAATATTTTTTCTTGTAGTTCCCTTTGCTTGACTTGTAGCTCCCTTTTTAAAAGCTCTTTGGTTCGCTTGGTAGCATATTGAAGTAGTTCATTCACACTAAGGAATACAGGCTTTTCATCCACGATCACACAAGCATTAGGGGCAATGCTAACTTCGCAATCGGTAAAGGCATAGAGTGCGTCAATGGTCACTTCTGGCGACTGCCCTGGTGCTAGCTGTACTAAGATTTCTATAGCTTGTGCTGTATTATCCACTACCTTTTTGATTTTGAGCTTTCCTTTGTCGTTGGCTTTGATAATAGAATCAATCAAACTGAGCGTAGTGGTTGAATAGGGAATATCTCTGATGACCAGTGTCTTTTTATCAAAGACTTCGATTTTAGCCCTGACCCGCACTCTTCCTCCTCTTTTTCCCTCATTATAGGCGGAGAAATCAGCTAAGCCGCCTGTGAGAAAGTCAGGTAGAATATTCGTTTTTTTACCTTCCAGTACATCAATAGAAGCTTCGATCAATTCACAAAAATTGTGGGGTAAGATTCTGGTAGACAAACCTACGGCAATGCCTTCTGCACCTTGGGTTAACAATAACGGAAACTTGACCGGTAGCGCGATCGGCTCTTTTTTTCTACCATCATACGACAGCTGCCATTCAGTGGTTTGAGGATTATAGAGCACATTTAACGCAAACTTGGAAGGTCGAGCTTCTATGTATCGAGGAGCAGCGGCACCATCTCCTGTACGGATATCGCCCCAATTACCTTGGGCATCGATCAAAAGTTCCTTTTGACCAAGATTAATGATGGCTTCCCCAATCGAAGCATCCCCATGGGGATGGTACTGCATGGTTTGACCGATGATGTTAGCGACTTTGTTATAACGGCCATCATCCATCTCTTTCATAGCATGGAGAATCCTCCGCTGTACAGGCTTCAGTCCATCTTCGATAGCTGGTACAGCTCTTTCCAGGATTACATAGGAAGCGTAATCGAGGAACCAGTTTTCATACATACCTCCTAAGGGAATCACGTCATGGATGGTATCTTCTTGAAGGGAAGCTGTTTGAAGCTTATGGTTTTCTTTTTTGTCCATAGCAAGGTGGTCAAGTGTTATCGTATTCAAGTGTGCTAGGGATTGTGCTAGCAGTTTCTTAGTGAAACAAACTTAAAGTTAATACAAATCAGAACCACCTCCTTTGTCTTATGAATTTACCTTTCAGAAAGATATAGCATTCAATATTTCTCTTGGCGAGGGTAAAAATTAAGACATTATTGGTGCTCGTCGAAAATATAGTATTTTCTCCCTTTTGAAGATACAAGAGCGCTGCTACGCTTCTCAAGAAGGCGCATGAATTTTTTAACTACTTGCTAGTTCATTATAAAGGTTGTAGTAAATGTCTACACCTTTTTCATCGCTTTCTATATAAGAGGCCTCAATTTCACTTAATAAATTTTTAAGTGCTTCTGTAGATTCATCCTCTCCGCTTATAACGGCATCGGCATATTGGGCGCCTATCTTGATAAAGCCTTTGAAGTCGCCCGACTTTAAAGGAGCCAGTGTGCTATCTTCCACATCCATCATTTTTACTTTTTCTATAAGACTCTGGTTAAACTTGTGAGAAAAAGTGTTGTTATAGACGGTAAACACAACTTTTGTCTTTTCGAAGATAGGGTCGTTTTTGTAGCTCGTCTTCAAATACATAGGAATCAAACTCGTGATCCAGTCGTTACAATGGATAATATCAGGGGACCATTCCAAATTTTTCACAGTCTCTAAAACACCTTTACAAAAGAAGATAGCACGTTCGTCATTGTCTTCGTAAAACTTGTTTTCTTTATCAAGGAACACCGACTTTCTCTTAAAGTAGTCTTCATTGTCAATAAAGTAAACTTGGAGTTTAGCATTGGGAATAGAAGCCACTTTAATGACTAATGGCTTTTCTTCGTCCCCCACTTTAATATTGACTCCTGAAAGTCTTACTACTTCGTGAAGCCTATTCTTTCTTTCATTGATCAAACCAAATCTAGGAACTAAAATTCTAATTTCCATCCCTCTTTCTTGCATCGCTTGTGGGAGTCTCCTTACAAGCTCAGCAACACCACAAGTCTGAAGAAAAGGCGTAATTTCACTGGCAACATAAAGTATTCTTAAGTTAGACATAGTGCTAGAATTTATTTGAAAGAACGTAATATGTGCATATAATTTTACAAATTTGCGATATTTTTTTAATAATGACAAATTTTACACTGGTTCCGGGTTCTGGGTTCCGGGTTCTGGGTTCCGGGTTCTGAGTTCTGGGTTCCGGGTTCTGAGTTCTGGGTTCCGGGTTCTGAGTTCTGAGTTCCGGGTTCTGGATTCTGGGTTCTGAGTTCTGGGTTCTGGGTTCCGGGTTCTGAGTTCTGAGTTCTGGGTTCCGGGTTCTGAGTTCTGGGTTCTGAGTTCTGGGTTCTGAGTTCCGGGTTCTGAGTTCCGGGTTCTGAGTTCTGGGTTCCGGGTTCTGAGTTCCGGGTTCTGAGTTCTGGGTTCTTAGTTCCGGGTTCTGAGTTCTGGGTTCTGGGTTCTTAGTTCCGGGTTCTGAGTTCTGGGTTCCTAGTGCTTGGTTTCTAGTGCTTCTATAGAGAGAGGCGGGGGCTGGGAATAACCTAAAATGCAACGTTAAAGCTTCCTTGCTTGAATATCTTTTATATTGAGTTGTAAGCTTTTTTCACCTAGATAATGATTTTCCTCTATCGTATAAACTATGTTAAAGGGCTTCTCCTCCCTGACAAGGGGAGCGTAGTCAGCGAGCCCAAATCCAATAGCTTCTAATAGCTTGTAGCTTGCATCTTTTTGATAGATAAATAGCTTCAGGTGTTTTTCTTTAAGAATACTATAGCTTTTAGCGATCACATTTTCTGTAAAAAAAGTAGGCTTCATGTTACCAGGCCCAAATGGAGCCATCTGTTTGAGAATGTTATAGCACTTGAAGTTAATCGCTCCCAATGTAAGCGGTAAATCTATCACTTGCGGGCGGATGAGTAGTTCTTCACTGATACTATTAGCAACTACTTCTTCGAACCGCTGTTGGAAAGCTGGTACATTATCAAGGGGAAGCGTAAGGCCCGCTGCGTATTGATGCCCTCCATATTGATCTAACAGATGCGCACAGGCTGAGATGGCCTTATACACATCGTAGCCAACTACTGAACGAACAGAGCCCGTAGCTTTGTTGTTAGAAGCAGTGAGTATGACAGTAGGGCGATAGTACCGTTCAATACACCGAGCAGCTACGATACCTACTACTCCTTTGTGCCAGTCATGCTTGAATAATACGGTGGTCTTAGCATTCACCAGTCGAGTATCTGATTCGATCATAGCGAGTGCCTCTTCTGTAGTAGAACTATCAACATCTCGTCGGTAGGTATTTTTTTGATTGACTTGATGGGCTAAGGCTTCTGCTGTTTCCTGATCTACTGCTAGAAGTAACTGCGTGGCTATGCTAGCATGAGCAACTCTTCCAGCAGCGTTAATTCTCGGTGCTATCCCGAACACTACTTCCGAAACACGCAAGGGGCTACGTACATTACCTACTTCTATAAGTGCCTTCAGTCCCGGCCGAGGCTTGGTATTGAGTTGCTGCAGTCCATGATACGCTAATATCCGATTTTCTCCCACTATAGGCACAATATCAGCAGCGATACTCACAGCTACTAAGTCTAGGTAAGGATATAAAGATTTTTGAGCAAGTTTTTTTTGAAGCGTAAAGGCCTGTAACAACTTAAAACCTATGCCACAGCCAGAAAGCTCTTTGAAGGGATAAGCACAATCTTGCTGCTTAGGATTGAGCACTGCGTAGGCTTCGGGCAACGTATCTCCCGGCTCATGATGGTCACATACGATTACATCGATGCCTAATTCACGCGCACGTTGTACACAAGTGATGGCTCTAATACCGCAATCTAAACTTATTATTAAATCAAAACCATGCTTAGCAGCCCATTCTATCGCTTGCATGGAGATTCCATACCCTTCGATATGCCGATCAGGAACGTAGAAGTCAATACGTGGATAAAGATTCTTTAAAAAATCATACACCATGGTTACTGCTGTAACCCCATCTACGTCATAATCACCATAGATTAAGATAGCTCTACCCTTTTCGATGGCATGCATTAAAAGATGCACTGCTTTATCCATATCCTTCATCATAAAAGGATCGTTCAACGCATCTAATGACGGTCTGAAATACGCTTTCGCTTGTTCAAAGGTGGTTATGCCTTTTTGTACGAGAAGCGAAGTAATCAATGGACTTGTGCCAATAGCAGAAGCAAGCGATTCAACTTTACGCTGTTCAGGTAGGGGTCGAAAAAGGCATCGTTTAGCCATATAATGATTTTGACACTCCTCCTGCTCAAGTCAAGAGGATTAGGGGCTTAAGCTGCAACCCGCTTCATAGTTCCACAAGCTGGCAGGGGCTACTCCCCATTTTTTACTAAGCTACGTTTTAGAATTTTACGTCTACTTGTTTTTTGCTTAGACGCACAGGCTAATATATTCAAAACTATAGGAGAAAGCAACCTTTAAACCTGCCCTTTCATCTTCCTGCACCAATCGCAACTCGGAACTATGAACTAGGTACCCCCAACACTTTTTTTGCTTCTTCGACCGGCAGAAACTCCATCACAAACTCGGCGTAAGAACCCTCCCCTTGTTTTGAACGACAGTAGAT
>JAKSDE010000261.1 GCA_022360235.1 Cytophagales bacterium | reverse complement strand
GCTGCTAAGTGCAAAGGCGTATTGCCATCATTATCTGCTGTATCCACTGCGGCGCCCTGCTCTGTCAGGTAGGCTGCTAGCTCTTTATGGCCCCTCTCAGCTGCGCAGTGTAAGGCACTTTTTCCTTTACTATCGCTTACATTCACATCAGCTTCCTCCTGCTCTATCAACCTTTTCACTTCTTTAAAGTCTCCTTTTTCTACAGCATCTATGAGCGTTGTTTTACTCTTGTTGTCGTGTTTTTCTAGTGGTGTAACAGCATTTTCACCCTTATTGCTATTTTTACATGCACCAACCAGCAGTGTAGCGACCAAGATGATAGATAGGCAACTTTTAAGCATGATTGTAAGGGTTGGCTACTACATATTATAGTTTATTTTTTATATTAAACTACAAGTATAACTACTTATTACTACAATTTATGAGATAGTTATAAATTTTTACTCATTTTGGAAAATAATTTTTTGTAGTGTGATTTTAAATAGTTTTAAAATGTTCTCCTCATTCAATCATAAAATCAAGGAGGTGGGGTAGGTCTACACTAGCTGCTTTACTCCAATGGATCGGGTGAGTAGATTAGCACAGACTACTCCTGTAGGTTGGGCTTATTCTTTAGCGCCTTTATTTTGTGAGGAGTTCTACGACCGCTGTGTGGCCATTTCTAGTTGCCCAGTGCAGCGGCGTCATATCCCAACTATCTTTTGCCTCTTTATCGGCGCCGTTGGCTATAAGGAGTTCTACGACCGCTGTGTGGCCATTTCTAGTTGCCCAGTGCAGCGGCGTCCTACCATCTTTATCTGTTTCATCGATAGCTGCGCTCCTGCTTAGAAGGAATGTTACGACTTCTTCGTGGCCACTGAAAGCTGCCACGTGCAGGGGCGTACTACCCAACTTATCTATTGCACCTACTACGGCACCCTTGTCTAAAAGTAAGTCTACTACCTCTTTGTAGCCATCCGCTGCTGCTAAGTGCAGCGGCGTCATACCATTATTAGCTGTTTCATCGATAGCTGCGTTCTTGCTTAGAAGGAATGTTACGACTTCTTTGCGGCCACTGGAAGCTGCCCAGTGCAGCGGCGTCTTACCACCTCTATCTGTGGTATCTATAGCTACGCCCTTGTCTAAAAGTAAGCCTACTACCTCTTTGTGGCCATTGAAAGCCGCCCAGTGCAGGGGCGTCCTACCCTCGTTATCTGTTGCCTTTTTATTCGCGCCACAGTCTATAAGAAGTTCTACGACCGCTGTGTGGCCATTTACAGCTGCCCAGTGTAGCGGCGTCGAACCATCACTATCTGTGGTATCTACAGCTGCGCCCTTGTCTAAAAGTAAGCTTGCTACCTCTTTATGGC
>JAKSDE010000145.1 GCA_022360235.1 Cytophagales bacterium | reverse complement strand
GATCAGATTGAAGAGCCTTGATGCGCTCTTCCAGCTGCTTGTGCGTATCTTCAGCAGTTCTCTAAAACAAAAGAATTCCACATCCATCTTTGATCGTGTTGTCCATCAACCAAATGTATCGAATTTGCTTTGAATACGTAATAATTGTATCTATATTCCAAGATGTTTAACTTCGTCAGATATGCAGATATGGCATAGTCCGTTTTTACTCGAAATGGTATGTGGCAGAAACGGAAAACAATCCATTGTCAACATTATGTATTTGTAAGAAGCATGCAGTGGGGAATTCCACTCGTCAAGAAATCTTTGTAGCAAGGCACCTTAATGTTGGCATTGTTCTTGATCTGAATTTCCAATTTGTCTTGCGTCTTGACATGCTGCTGTCTTAAGCAAAAGAGCTCATCTTTTGCTGCTTTCGCTTCCAAATTAGTCTGGTCCTGATTGAATACCATTTCCTGAATCGATTTCTCAAGCTCTACATTGTGAGCTTTCTCCTCATTCAGTGCTGCTTCCAATGCCAACAGACGTTCTTCAATCCTTGTAACGTCATCCTATAGTCCATCAATTGCGTTTTGGTTCGATCCCACAAACAACGACTTCGGTTCAACAGAGCCTAAACTCATTCAATTGTTAGGTGATACTGGAATAGTTGCTCTGCTTCAGATTAGTGTCACAGCATCAATCTGTTGACTTTATGTTGATCAAAACTTCTGTACAAATTTGTCCTAGTGGATACATTTGATGATGACGAACTTATGGAGGTGAAATGCTGCATCACCATAGTTGGCGATGCAACATTTCATAACACAAAAATGACCAAGCTTTTGATTCCATATATGACCATCCTTCTCACTTGCCGTTCCAGTAATTCGGACCTCCACATCTCCTTTTCTGCAAGCATTTGATCCTTCTCCAAGGAGAGCCTGTCCGCCACCAGGAAATATGGCACCTGATCAAACGAAAGAGTGCCATTTTCCGAAAGATAGTAGTCACTGTAAATGGATCTGACCTGCAAGAGCCACCAACATCTTTCAGGGGTTACCTGCGAACCCCCATATCTGCCATGTGCTGTATCAGGCAGCAGGAAAAGAATGGGTGTTGTACATGATTGT
>JAKSDE010000098.1 GCA_022360235.1 Cytophagales bacterium | reverse complement strand
TAATGCTTTACTGTTAGTGGTGCCACTCAACTCAAAGCCCTTCCTGGGTGTGGAAAAGTGGATAAAACTCTTGTCAGTGAGCTTTCACTTTCATAGGATGGTTTTATCCACTTTCCCACACCATAACAACGATAATAGCCTAATGATTTATCTTTGTTTGAATCCCTTCTGAAGGGCTCCTTAACAAAACAAATTTATTGAAATAATTCTACCCCCCTAATCTAAAGGATATCCTAGGCTTGAATCTAACAAGTTGGTTTGAGCAACCTTCTCAACAACAGGAAGAGGAAAGGAGTCAAGGTACTGAAAGCCGCTTCGCCTTAAGGTACGACCTTGCTAGGGAGGAACAAGAGCTGCATGAATACTCCCTGGCAAAGCTAGGATAGCTGAGCAAGCTCTCTTTTGCTCAGGCCAGTAGCTTTGGCAATAATATCTAAGGAAACACCTTGCTTGATAAAATTTTTAGCCGTTTCAAGAATGCCTTTTTGCATGCCTTGTTGCATACCTTTTTGCATACCTTGTTGAATAAGTTTTTCTGCTGCATTCATGATTCTCTCCTTCGTTTTGGGGGCTGCATTTTTTTGTAGTTTCTCTAAGGTATCCTCTCTGGAGTCAACAGTCAAGATATAATTAAATCCTTCTTCAGCATAAGGAATCGTAGGATCATTAATCAGGCCTGGATGTTCATCTATCCAGCTGTGGAAGTCCTTCAACTTGCCTTGCTTCAGGAGTAACTCTGCGAAAGCTGCCTGCTTGTCTTGCTGAATCCTTGCTTCTGTATCTGTTCTCAAGTCTACCAGGTGATAGGCTTTTAGGAAGTATCGTTTAGCTAACTGAGGATATTCGAACATCTCTAGGAAGGTGATAGGCCCTTTATAGGAATCGGTGCCGTTATAGACGCAGATGTTCAGGATCAAAGGTAACTTTTTATGCCCTTCCTGGAGGTGCTGACGCATCAAGGGTAGATTGTATTCTAGTTGCCTGAGCGGTACGTATGCTTCTTGTTGGGAGAAGTGTTCGGTGACTAGGTAGATATAGCCCCGTTGCTTATCCATGAGC
>JAKSDE010000213.1 GCA_022360235.1 Cytophagales bacterium | reverse complement strand
ACCTCAAATTAAAAAAAAAAAAAAAAAGTGATTTTATCAGCTCTGCTTGCATTAGCACTTTTTGTACCAGGTGTCAAGGCGCAAACAATTAATTTCGGCCCCAAAGTAGGGGGTAATCTCTCTTGGGTTTCCAAACTCCGAGAAGTTGATACGGGAAAAAAGGGTATCGACTTCCCAAGGTGGTCCTTACACGGGGGTGTATATGGGGAGTATATGTTTAACGATACATGGGGTATAAGGGTAGAAGAACTATATGCTGGAGTTGGTAGTAGAAAAGATAAGAACAATAAGGGAAAGTTGGGCTATCTTACTATACCCGTTTTGGCTAAGTTACATTTACCTAGTGGTTTAAGCTTTCACCTAGGGCCTCAAGTAGGATTTTTACTAAGTGCTAAGGCGTTTCTTCTTAATCAAGTTGGGGAGGTACCTTACAAAGATAAAGATGTGAGAGAGAATTTTAAGAACATTGACTTCGCTATCGTTGGGGGAGCAGAATATGCGTTTGAGTCTGGGCTCATTGTAGGCGCAAGATATAACTTTGGTGTGGTAGATATTGATAAGGATGAGGATAAGCGAAAGAGTGATGATAAGCTTACCAACCAATTCATCCAAGTATATGCAGGTTACAACTTGGCTAAAGTTTTAGCGAAGTAATTTTAGCAAACACGAGATTCTTCTCCCTCCATAACATCGTTAGATATTGGGGGGCGAGGGAGGGTATAATGAGAAGCATGCAAAGGATAGTTTTCACTCTTGTTGTCTTACTATTATTTACAGAAGGCACAAAAGGAAAAGAACACAACTTCGGTATGAAAGGGGGGCTCAATCTAGCATGGACCGAACGTCCTGGAAGTTATAGCTTCCCTGATGCTCGTATCGGCTTTCATG
Source organism: Cytophagales bacterium (assembly GCA_022360235.1). Taxonomy (GTDB): domain Bacteria; phylum Bacteroidota; class Bacteroidia; order Cytophagales; family Amoebophilaceae; genus JAKSDE01. The sequence continues at coordinate 3,446 of JAKSDE010000213.1, read as the reverse complement.
CAGGTACCTATGGTACGTATATGCTTAACGATGCTATTGGGCTCCAACTTGAGATACTCTATTCACAGCAAGGAGAAAAAAGAAGTACCCTGACGAGTACTATTACTGATAAAGTTAACTATATCAATATTCCCTTGCTCTACAAGTACCACTTTCCCCAAGGGTTTCGTATATATGTAGGCCCTCAAGTAAGTTTTTTAGTGAATGCTAAAACAAAAATAGAACCTAATGCAGGTAGTTCCGGCGTTAATATTAATCGTAGTAACACCACAGAAGATTATAAAAAAATTGATGTAGGCCTCGTAGTTGGTATAGAACACATGTTTAAGGCTGGGTTAACCATCAATGCTAGGTATAATGTGGGTGTAATGGGCATTTATAGGAGAATGAGTGGCGAGCCTTCTCATCGAGTTTTTCAACTCTCTGTAGGTTATAACCTCGCTAAGCTAGTCAAGCGGTGAACATAGTAAATTTCAAACTTTTTTAATTTCAGTACGCCGGGCCTATTCTTAGCACGCTCTTAGTACCCCCATGGCTTTCTTTAATATACGTAATAATTGACGCAAAGTCCTCAGGGTGAAACCAGTGAATTTGTTTATCTTTTCTAAACCAGGTGCACTGTCTTTTTGCATATCTTCTGGAGTTTCTCTTTAATAATCTGATAGCCTCTTCCCTATCGTAATGTCCCGCTAGATAACCAAAAATCTCTTGATAGCCTACAGTTTGTAGTGCATTGTACTCCTTCAACGGATACAAAGCTTGAGCTTCTTTAAAGAGCCCCCTTGCAATCATTTCATCGACCCTTTGATTGATACGTTGATAGCATTCCGCTCGCTCGCGGGTTAGTCCTATTTTAATAATCTCAAAAGGCCTCTTTGCTGGGTGATGCTTTCTAAAAGAGGTGTAAGGCTGGCCTGTTGTAATACATACCTCTAATGCTCTGATGACTCTTCGAGGATTTTTGAGATCTACTTCTTGATAATACATAGGATCTTTCTCTGCTAATTCCTCAACGAGGGGTGCCAGGCCTCCTTGCTTTAGTCTCGTGTTAAGCTGCTCGCGAACTTCTTTATTGACGGGTAGCATTGTATGGAGCCCTTCACATACGGCTTTTACATACAAGCCAGCGCCTCCTGTTAATAGGAGATAATCATATTTCTTAAATAGGCGACCAATCACTTGAAGTGCCTCTTTCTCAAATATTGCGGCATTGTAGGACGTTTGAATGGGAAGAAAGTTAACAAAGTGATGGGTCACTCTTTGTATAGTCTTCGCATCAGGTTGAGCCGTACCAATATTCATTTCTTTATAAAACTGCCTAGCATCTGCTGAAATTATTTCAGTACGAAAATATTGTGCTAACTGAAAGCAAAGCTGTGTTTTTCCGACAGCTGTAGGTCCTACTACTACGATCAAGTATTTCATTTCCTTCCACTACTTCATGATAAAGGGTTGCGGACTAAAACAAATTATGAAAATAAATAAGGCAGCCCAACCGAGTATTTTTCGTTTAGTATCAAGAGGAGCATTTTGGATAGTTGGAGGGTGGTGTACTTTTATTACCCTGCCTAGCAAAAAGGCAAATACGAACCACCCATGATAGCCTACCCAGTGAGGTTGCCAGTAAGCAAACAGCAATTGAGCCGTAAAGATCGCTAGGGCAATGAGTAGTTTAAACATTCGCTGTAGTTCCAGCTTTTGAAAAGTGAAGTAAAGAAAACCTATATAAAGTGGAATTACAATAAGCAATTTTTTAAGGGAACTGTAAGGAGAGATAAGTCCTAATCCTCCATAAAAAACTAATAAAAAAAATAGGGTAAGAGAAATAGGTGTGTACTTTTTCTTCCCTACTAGCCCATAAAGAATGTGGCCACCATCTAACTGGCCAATAGGAAAAAGATTGAGCGCAGTGAAAAACAGGGCAAGGAAGCCAGCAAAAATCCATGGATAGTGAATAATCTCATATTGGTTGGGTAGTAAAGCGGGGTCACTGACAACAAGTTTTTCAAAAAAAAGGAAAACGAGGTTGCGACCTAGGGCTATGTTCATCTTACCATCTTCGTAAACATAGTGTGCGTAGTCATGTCCATACATCGCATATTCTGGGTGAATCGTGAAGATATAGTCTGGTGGAGGGAGGTGCGTAAAACCACCATACAGTATACTTAGTGCAGCAAAAAATCCTGCTAGCGGTCCAGCAATACCTACGTCGAAGAAAGTCTTTCTTGATAGAATGGGCTCTTTAATTTTTATGACAGCCCCGAACGTACCTATAGAAGGAATCGACAAAAAGCCCGTCCAAAGCGGTAAATAATAAGGCAGCGTTACTCGTAATTTGTAAAACCTAGCAGTAAAGTAGTGCCCTAGCTCATGAATGGTTAGAAAGCCTATGAGCGGTAACGAAAAATGCCATCCTTGTGTTAATTCTTTAAGCGTTAACCTTTCGCTACCATAGAAAAGCAGTTTATTATGCATCCACTCAGCCCCTGCTAGGGTCGTGGTTAAAAGTGTAACTGCAAAAAGTAGCAAATGTTTGAAAAGTGACTTTTTTGTCTGACTAAATTGCATGAGTAAAGTATTCGAGTAAAGTTGTATCGGTACGAACGTGTAATACATTCATCTTGAGTGAGCTGGCTGCTTCAATATTTTCTATCGTATCATCAACAAACAGGGTTTCCTCAGGAAGAAGATGATTTTCATGAAGTATACTTTTAAAGGCGTCAATTTCTGGTTTAACATACCCTGTCTGAAAAGAGTAATAGGTTTTTGTAAAGAAGTGTTGTAATGCCTTTATCCCTGCAGTTGTGTAAAGTACTTCCTGAATTTTTCTTAAGTGAATGGGATTGGTATTACTCAGTAAAAAAAGTTTGTATTGCTTACATAAGTTCTTCAGCAAGGTCAACCGTGCTGGAGGTATGTCGCCTATCACCTGGTTCCAGGCGGCATCCAATTTCTTGTTAGGGATATTTTGTTGGAAGATTTGCCTTAAGGAATTTCTAAATGCATCGACGTGAAGCCACCCTTTCTCAAAATGTTTAACAATTTCAGAAGATGTTACGCTATTGTATAGCTCCTCTTCCGTGAAGCCACTCAACATAGAAAATGCACGTAGCGAGCGTTGGGGCGCAATGTTGACAATGACGCCTCCAAGATCAAAAATAATATTTTTAAAATCAACCCTTTCCACAGCAAAAGGAATAAAATCTTGTAATTTTTGTAGCAAATATGTAGTATTACACTCGCAATTTAAAGCTTACTCGTTTGAGGAAGGGCCCATAGCTCAGTTGGTTAGAGCACCTGACTCATAATCAGGGAGTCCCAGGTTCGAGCCCTGGTGGGCCCACAGCTTTCGAGTTCTGAGTTCTGGTGCGACGTGAAGTCATGCAAACAATTGTTCTGCTAGGACAGCACCCACTATACTAAAACTAAGTTAAGTTGCGAAGTTT
>JAKSDE010000100.1 GCA_022360235.1 Cytophagales bacterium | reverse complement strand
CTAAAAATCGCAAACAGACGCTCCATTGCGTGGCACAACAACGACAAATCGCCAGACGGATTTTGCTGCATTGTTTAAGCTGCTTTGGTTAAACCTTTGTAGCTTTACGTTTGGAGAACATCTGCACTTGCCTGTTCATATTTTTTTGGTAGTTTCCTTGCATCAATCAATCACTAGCCGGTTTTCCTTCTCCCCTGAATTGATTGCCAGAATTTGTTCAGTTCTCTGACAATTGGTTGCATTTTACGCCTAGTATGGAGTATAAATTCACATAGTTTGCAAACAAGTCAGCCAAAAAGCCTAACCTAAGGATTAAAGTATTATATTTATTTCAGCTACAATTCTGGATTTCCCCCCACAATTTCACATTATTCCAAAGCGCAATATGAAGCATCGGATGACTTGGGCGCGACACGCTTAAGGTATTGGTCAAGCGGATGATACACTGCTGATTGGAAACCGCTGAACCGGTGGATTCCAACCTCAAGGTCGATGTATACTGTGGGGAAAAGGGGAAGGGGTTGCTGAGCCGCAGCGTTAGACTAGAGCGGATTCAACCCATCGGGTGACCGTTTAACTCATGAATGTCGGTTAATCTGTGTGACGGCTCCGGCTGTCAAAAACAAATGATAAAGCCTTATATCGGAGGCCGAATTACATCTTACTTACTAGCTTTCCTTATATTTCAACTTTGGTCTGCTCTTATCTGACACACTTCCCCTATGGTATGCATCAAGCTTAGGATTGGAATCCATTGGGGTCATCAATATCCCACACGCTTGACCAGTCGGTATCACCCCTAACTCGACAGATAACTTTGGCGTGCCACCGCGACCGTTGTAAAGTTATTTGTCAAGTTGATCATGGCTTTGCCATGACACGCATGAACTAATTGTTAGCTAAGAGGTGCATTGGATGCAGCCAATTTTAGCAATGCCCAAAACACTAGGAAAATAGCGTCGGCGCGCACAGCCATGGCACCCCTAATTTATTTCTCAGCAAAGAGGTGACTTGGGTGTCAGCAAATTTAGTACTCATCCAGCACCAACATGTGATTAGCCCACCATGTGTATTACGCTAATTATTAATGGCCAAGGTGCTTCAGTATGTCGAATCCTTAAACAGATGGCTCAAAACCATTTTGGTGGTTAAATACCTTGAGGAACTTGGATTAAAAGGAAAGCCTTAGTGACGAGTGAATAACAGGTTCTCTGGGTGGCGAAGGCTAGGCTTGCGACAATGCTTGTTGCTCATTCAAATCAAGGCTAGAAATAATTAATAAATGGCAAGGATCGAGTGATAATATTTTTGATGAAAATTGATGCAGGACAACAAAGTTCTTCGATTTATTTTATTAAAGAACTTACACAACACTTTTGTAATTGGTTTTTTCCACCCGATTATACTATTTGGTGTTTTCCGACAGAGGAAAGTATTGACGGATTGT
>JAKSDE010000197.1 GCA_022360235.1 Cytophagales bacterium | reverse complement strand
TTTTCTTTTGTTTCGTTTTCTTTTGGGCGCGCAAAAGAAAATGAAAACTGGACTTAGAACCGCAAAATCCCGCTTAAACTGCTCATTGAGAGGTTTGCATTACCCGAGACATCTTAAAAACAATGCTTAATTTGCCAAAATTAAACGTTTTCCAGTCAAATTCAATTTTCAAGGACACCCTATGCTAAACCTCATGTTAAGTCTAGGCTACAATGATTTTAAACCACACTGAGGTTACGTAGATTTTTTGTTGCCAACAAGCCGCGAAAACATTCTCTTTTCAAACGCCCAGAAGAACCGGAACTGCCCAAAAAGAAACCCGTAAGCCAACAAAATGAGGTTATAGATCGGGAAGATCAATAGGTAATAGACCAAGGAAAAAACCCAGTTGCGTTCTTCTACAGGAGCTACTAATGACAGCAAGGGCTCTTTCAAAAACATAACGGTAAAACCTGTACAGGCAAATACCACTAAAATGATAATGACTTTGGTGGTAGTCACGCCCCATTTTTGTTTCAATCTGTCTATCCAACCAGTCAAGTTAAATCATTTTTTATGTGCTTGGCAAATTTAGTAAAAAAGGAGGCCAAAAGTCGATTTGATCCCGGTACAATGCCCTTAAGTTTAGCATACCCATCGCACCCCTCACCTGGAGGGGTATTTATCCCACGGTTGGTCTCCTTGAGCAGTGAGGACTAGCCCTAACGGCATGGGACACGGGTTAAATAAAAAGCCCTACCGGAACACCCCGGCAGGACTCATTAACTAAACTACCAATCGATTAACTTAAAAACTTTTTCAGGCTCCCGTAGTCCGCGTAGAGATAACGCGCACAACAGGTTTTAGACTATACTGTCGCCCCGCGTTTTCGATTTTAACAATGGACTCCGAGGAATTAAAATCCACTCTTAAGGTATAATCTGTTCCTGTCAAAAGCATTTTATCTACCTGCACTTTCAGCCCTGGTTGTAAAGCGCTTGGAACAGCCAGTGGGAGCGTATCCTGGGCCATTACTACGTAATTTTCATTTCCTAATACGAGGCGCAATTGGTTTAACGTACCTTGTGGTAGTACACCATTTGCTAAGAGTGTGTCAATACCTTCTGTTAGTTGTAAAAGGTTATAGGTACCCTTATTCGTAGGTAGTAGGATCCATCCCTCATCGTCATCTAAAAAATCAGCTTGAACACTTTGAACGTCGATCAGCACTCCATCATAGGTAGGAGATGAATCGGCCAGGCGTACCCGGATGCCGGCGGTGTCCT
>JAKSDE010000275.1 GCA_022360235.1 Cytophagales bacterium | reverse complement strand
GTGAACGTACATCCTCCAGAAGCGCCAAGACTTCTCAGCCTTCGCTTTGGTGTATAGCTTTCTTCTCAGGTCTTGTAAATTGATAGATGGTTTTATCATATCATCCTTACCTTCCTTTAAGGGTACATTGTGTCGATCGCTTCACACCAGACCGTTACCAATCTCGCATGTATCGATAGGATACCACTAGATTGACAGGGCATGCTATTTTTTGCAAGGTTTTGGAGTGCCATAAAGGTTTTTCTTGCAAATATTGCTACGCTATATATGAGTTTTGGTGAGATAAAACGCTTATCGTAAGTGTAAAACATAGTATTTAATGCTTATTAAGGGTCGACTATAATAATGTCCACACAACCTAGAAGGCTATAATAACTATGAAGACAGACTCTAAGAACTAAGAACTAAAAAATAGCACCCTCGAGTGTTATGAAGGGCCGACTAGATAGAAGCACTTTTTCACCGGGGGCTTAGCAACTTTTTTTCTACCGCCCTATATATATTCTGATAAGATTTTTTATTAACTTGTTCACAGATTTTATTAGGCTAGCGTAAGTGAGACGTATAGAGGGTAAGAAAATTTTTCAGTTATGAAAAAGTTAAGCTATAAATAATACTAAATTTACTTTTACTAAATTGCTTTAAAAAGAAATTTGAAATCATAGACAATAAAGCTACGCTATACAGTGAAGCTAACAAGGATTTCATTGAGGCAGCGAAGTAAGGGAAGGCTAAAGAAATACAAAAATTGTTAAACCAAAAGAACAGAAATAATGGAAAAAGATCAAGCTAATTATACCTTAATGCATTTGGCAGCCATACAAGGGCGTTTGGACATAGTAAAATGCTTCATAGAAACAGGAGTAGATAAGAATAAGCAAGACTATAATGGTGGAACTCCCCTACACTGGGCAGCTATGGGAGGAAAGCTAGACGTAATAAAATACTTCATAGAGGAGTTAAAAGTAGATGTGAATCGAGAAGATAACAATGGTACAACTCCTCTGCATTGGGCAGCCATGGAAGGGCATATAGACGCAGTAAAATTCTTCATAGAAAAAGGAGCAGATAAGAATAAGGAAAATTGTAATGGTGTAACTCCTCTACACTGGGCAGCTATAGGAGGGAAGCTAGACGTAGTAAAATACTTCGTAGAGGAGTTAAAAGTAGATGTAAATCAAGAAGATCAAGATGGTGGAACTCCTTTGCATTGGACAACTGTGAGAGGGAGTTTAGATGTAATATCATACTTCCTAGATTCGTTGAAGTTAGGGGTGGATCCACAAGACAGGCGTGGTCATACTCCCTTACTTATGGCAGTATGGAAAGGTAGAATACTTGCAGCAAAGCTTCTTGTAGAGAAAGGAGCTCAACTCAATATAGCAAATAGTGAGGGTGATACTCCTTTGCACTTGGCAGCATGGAAGGGATCTATAGATTTGGTAAAATTACTTTTGGACAAAGGAGCAGCTTTTAATGTAAAAGATAAGAAAGGTAGAACGCCCTTGGATAGAGCGACCGGTGAGGGGCACCAGGAGATAGTAAAAATCCTCTCACAAAAATAAAAAATAGAAGACCAGAAAAATGGCGGGTAATACAGAGAAACAGGCATGAGGGGCACACCTAATCCCCTTCAGAGCAATAGAAATAGTTGACCCTTAATAACACCCGATGGTTCTATTTTGAGGCGTTTTGTAGCAGGCTAAGTAGTCGATCCTTAATAACTCTTCGCGGTTTTACCAAGACACAAATTTCCTAGAAGATATTCCTAGAAGTTTGGACAAT